>NVTG01000018.1 GCA_002401495.1 Candidatus Kaiserbacteria bacterium | reverse complement strand
AATAAAACAAAATAGGCGGCGGTTTCTAGAAACCGCCGCCTATTTCCTTTTGTATCTAGTCTATTTATTCTGTCTCAATTCCCATCGATCTTGCAGTTCCTGCAATAATCTTTGCTCCTGCCTTAACATCGTTTGCTGACAGGTCTTCCATCTTTTGAGCTGCTATATCTTCTAATTGTTGTTGAGTAACCTTTCCTACTTTCTTTGTTGTATTTTTTCCTGAACCACTCTTCTCTCCTATTGCTTTAAGTAGCAAACTTGAAGCTGGTGGTGTTTTTAAAATGAAGCTGAAGCTTCTGTCATCGTATACGCTTATAACAACAGGAATAATGTCTCCCATCATTTCACGAGTTTGATCGTTAAATTGATTTACGAACTCTCCAATATTAATACCGGCTTGTCCAAGCGCTGGACCCAAAGGTGGAGCAGGAGTTGCCTTACCTGCTGGTACCTGAAGCTTTAATTGTTTTTCTACTTTTTTTGCCATAATTGAAAGATATATTACCTAAATTCTCTTCACTTGCAAGAAGTCTAGCTCTACTGGTGTCTCGCGACCAAACATAGGCACCATAACCTTAACTTTTCCTCGTTCTTCGTCAACTTCTCCAACCTTCCCTTCAAGGTCCTTAAACGGTCCATCTGCGATGATAACAGCATCATCAACTGAAAGTTCAATTGTGTGTTTTGCTGTTCCTGTTTCCATTCTTTTGAATAGATCTTCGGCTTCTTTCGGATCAAGAGGTACTGGTTGAGTTCCTGAGCCAACAAATCCTGTAACACGAGGAGTGTTACGAACTACTGACCAAGATTCATCAGTTACGATCATTTCAGCCAAAACGTAACCTGGGTAAATCTTTTCATCTTCTTCAACCCTTTTTCCTCCCTTAATTTTAATTTTCTTCTCAGTTGGAACTGCAACGCTAAAAATCTGGTCTTCCATTCCCATTGAAGCAATACGTTGACGCAAGTTGCGTGCAACTGCCTCTTCGTAACCAGAATATGTATGAATTACATACCAACGTCGCCCTAAATCACTGTGTTGTTTTGCCATACTAGATTATTTTATTAAGAAGACCTGAGAAAAGAGTGTCAAAAACTCCTAAGAAAGACGCAACAACCGCTGAAACTAGTATAACTAGCACTGTAAATATTCCTGTTTGTCGCTGAGTTGGCCAAGAAACATGCTTCATTTCAGCACGTGTATCTCTAACATATTGTATAAGTCTTCCCATAATGTTTTCAAATTAAAACGCCCCTGGGGGCGATATAGAGACAATATACGCCTTCAGGGAGTGTAAGTCAATGGAAACGGGCCGCCCAGAAGGCGACCCGTTGTTTCATTTGGAAAGAGCTGTCCGTATCGACTGGAAGACAGTATCTTCATCTGGAGTGGCGTCGATTATTTCGTAATATGGGAAAAGTTCGGAAGCCTTTTGTAGATAAGCTTTCCGTCGTTGTTTTATGACTCCACCAACGACGTTCTCCATACGATCCAGTTCTTCGAATCGTGCATCCATGCGCTCAGATGCAACTTCGAGAGAGACGTCTAACAAAATTCCTTTGCTTCTACGCTTCCACGTAGAGCGAAGCTCCTTAGTCACAAGTTTGTGCAAATATTGAAACAGCTCATGCAGGTCTCGATTAGGCTCCGCCTGAAATGCCCAGGTTGAAAGATCGAACCTGTCAGTGATAACAACTTTGCCTTCCTTTAGAGAAGGTAGGATAAGTTGTTTAACATGATCCATTCTAGCTGCGTAAAAAAGCAGCAGGTCGGATTCCGGCACAAGCTTGTCTTTATCACCAGTCAAAAGAAGGCTGCGAATCTCTTCAGCTCCAGGAGTGCCCCCTGGTTCTCTGGTAAGCACGACTTCTTTACCAACGGATTCAATGTATGCTTTCAGACGCCTTGCTTGAGTTGATTTCCCAGTACCGTCCCCTCCTTCGAGTACGATAAAATTGTAGTCCATACTGTACTCCTTTTCAGTTTGTCTGCCGTGAGTAAATCACGTAACTATATATAAGTAAACTAATTCACCCTACACGCCTCTCCATCGCCTAAACACGCTAAATTATTATAAGTCTCTAAATTTGGTTGAATTCTTGATGTTAATTGCTTAATAATACTTTCCATTTCCTCATATGACATCACGCCTCTTTTATGAAAAATTGTTGCCCCACTTTCATCAATAAATATTGTCTCCGGCATACCAAATCCTTCTATAAATTTATAAAAGGAGTCTTCGGGATCAAATAACCTAACAACCTTCTTACTCACATCTAATGTTTTAAGAAAAGTGTTTGCATCCGTTGAGGATTCACTTCTGTTTATAATAACAACAGGAACTTCAGGAAACTCCTCCGCTATTCTTCCTAGGTCTGGTAGTTCTTCAACACAGAACGGACACCAAGAAGCCCAGGAGTTTATAACAACAACTGGTGCCTTAAACTCACCGAGTGCTCTACACCTTCCCTTGTCGTCAGAAAACGAAAGAGAATATACTCCTGTATCTCCATCTGCACAAACAATTCCTTCTTTGGGTTTTTCTAGATAAAATACTCCAGCAACAATAGCTAGAAGTACTACTATTAAAATTACTACGTTCTTACTCATATAATTCTGTTGCAGGGTGCACCGCTAACCATGAGAACCAAAAGCCTCCAATATATTTCAACGATTCCCCTTCGACACTCATTCGCACTTCCCCTATTGAACTTTTGGTAAGGGAGATAAGCTTTCCTTTAAAGTCATCTGTACTTGTGCCTTCCGGAATTGCATCAGCAACATATGCCTTAAAGACACCGTTAACTTCAACTCCTAAAACATACTCCTTCGGATGCAATCTATCGTCATCAAATGTAGCCCCAAAAGAAACGTCTTCATTTGTGTAATAGCTTCCATAAGGATCGGTTCCATAAAGTCTTGAAACCCCAGTATCTCTTGAAAGCACCTTCGTTCTTGGATACTTACTCTTCCAATCTCCAAATTTAACAGTGTCTGATGAAACTATCTCTAAAGTTTGCCCAGTGTGCGGTCCTTTTACTGCGCGTCCCAGAACTTGAGACCATAGAGACTCATCATCAGTTCGGTTGTACATCAATAGATTAGACTTCCATAACAATCCAGAAACACCGAACTCCACTGTCTCTCCATCTACTGTTCTTTCATAAACAACTCCTGTTCTACATAAAGGACAATATGTAACAGCAACTGGAACCTTATTAACTTCATCATTTACAATCTCGTGCCACACTAAAGTCTGGTATGGATAAAATCGTATGTCGTTTCCAATCTTAAGTCCTAGCCCAATCTCGTCGTCTGATAGAAACCCGGCATCTCTTGCACTAACAAATTTAGGATAATCAATTGATGGAATTCCGTCTTTTCCTGGACCACCTGAAAGAATTTCATCATCAGGTATCTCGCCTTCTATTCCTGAGGCAGGTATGTTTGTTTCTGTTTTAAGAAGATTGGGTATTAAAAGGTAGGCAGCAATTCCAACTACCACTACAATGGATAAGTAAAATATTTTTTTCATAATATATATAGTACCAAAGAAAAACACACGTCATAAGACGTGCGTTTTTCCACTTAAGTGATGTATGCAAAATTATGCACCTAGACCGAAGCCTTGATACGTAAGATATGCTCCAACAACTACAGCGATCATTCCTGCCAAAACTGCCATGTTGCGGTTCTTAGCAAATCGTCGTGCTTTGTTCATAACCATCTTTGGTACGAAGAAAAGCATTACTCCCTTGATTAGCATTGCCCAACCAACGATTGTTGGTACGACACGCCATGTTGATTCCCACACGTTGTGGTTAAGAACAATTAGGAGACCTAAAATGGTTAGCATCGCCCCTAGGACGTATAGCATAGACTTGTGATTACTCATGTCAGCAACAACATTCATAACGAATTTACGCTGAGTTAGAATAACTAGACCTTCTAGAAGAAGATACAAACCAATTACTTGTGCAAGTAGTAGTGAAAATTCCATAATACTTATACTATTAATAATATTATAAGTGTACCTCCTACGGAGACACTTATTTACATTTATCAAGTATTGGTGTGGATTACTATTTTCTGGGCGAACGACGGGACTTGAACCCGTGACCGCTCGAACCACAATCGAGAGCTCTACCAGCTGAGCTACGTCCGCCATATTGTGTGCTTTCGCACCCGCTATATATACCAAATTTTACCCTACTTTGCGAACTTATATATACTCAGGTGGTTTCTCTTCTACGTTTGAGTTGTGGTTCACAAACCGTACAAGTGCGTATAACAAAGAAGAAAGTCTGTTTGCATAAGTAAGAGTGTTTTTTGAAACAGATCCATCTGAAATCAATCTTCTCTCTGCCCTTCTTGAAACAGTGCGAGTAATATCAAGACGGGAGGAAAGTTCATTCCCTCCGGGAATTAAAAAGCTAACTATCTTTGGAAGCTTTCCTTCAATTGTTTCTATTAAAAACTCCATATCTTTTATAGACTCCTCTGGAATTCCCTTTTCAGCACCCGCTAACTCCGCCTGAATTGTAAAAAGATGGTGTTGTACGTCTAACAAAATATCACTAGTTCTTCGCTCGTTTATAAGCCAGTCGATTCCACAAGCCACCTTGCACCAACCAACAAAAGTATTTAATTCATCTACTGTACCTAATGCTTCAAAAATACCCTCATCCTTAGACAGTCTTTCTCCAGTGAATAATCCAGATTTTCCGCCGTCTCCTTTTCCTGTATAGAGTGCCATGATGTGAGTATACATTTTCTTGACTCCAGAGTAAAAAGAAGGCTAACTGTTACCAGAAACTATTAAAGGGAGTGTCCGATGGCACATTCACACGCACAACACTATCCCACGTGCACACAACCAGAAGTATGCTGGTGTGAGGTGAGGCGCCTATCTTCTGTACTTGCAATAACGGGGTTGATTCTTGTTATTCAATTACCAGGCGCTTACTTCGTGGGATCTTTTTCTCTGCTTGCTGATTCGGCTCATGTTTCGCTAGATGGACTGACAATAATGCTTGCATTGTTAGTTGGCCTATCGGTGAGGTATAAGATCGGTAATCAAACTGTAGTTCGCGATACTGGTTTTTGGATTAGTGTTGCTCTTTTAGGAGTATCTGCAGTATGGATTACCTATGAAGCTGTCGGCAGATTTTTAGACGATGGCCAAGTCATTGGCGAAGGCATGATCTTGATCGCCTCAATAGGCGGTTTGCTGAATTTCTGGCAGATAAGAATTCTTCATCATGTGCATCATGATCATCATCGTGATATCAGGCGTACGCTTCCTGCGCACTTCAAGGCAGACATGCTTAACAATGCTGCAATAGCAGCTGGAGGCGTGGGTATCTTGATAACAGGATGGGATTGGATTGACATGGCTTTGTCAGCGTACGTAGTTTACTATCTGATCAAACAGATTTGGAAACTCGCGAGGAATCCAGAAACACGAACGTCCATTCACGATCACTGAAAACGCTCTGCGCCACTATTGTTTTGGCGCAGGGTATTCTTTTTGCTCTCCATGTTTTCCGTCTAGGCACTCACAAGCAGTTAGGGGTAATCCATGCTTTGGACATTCTTCTGCACCACAAACGCCTGCCTCGGACGATTCCCCTTTACAACCTCCTGTACAAATATAATGAATCATTCTTTGAGTATATCAATTTAAATACTATTTGTGCCCAGAACTGGAGTTGAACCAGCACGTCCGTAAGGACAATACCCCCTCAAGGTACAGCGTCTACCAATTCCGCCACCTGGGCTTAATGAGTAGTTTAACTTTTTTTGGACAAACAAAAAAGCGCTTTCGCGCCCCTTTGTTATTCTGCTTTCTTTTCTTCCTCCTCTACTGGTGCTTCTTCTTTTTCTTCAACAACCTCTTCTACTTTCTCTTCTTCTTCTTTTGTTTCCTCAGCTACTTCTTCTTTAACTTCTTCCTCTGGAGCTTTTTCTTCTTTTTCTGCTCGCTTCTCTTCCTCTTCTAGTCGTGAATTTTCTTCTTTTTCAGCAACTTTTCGTTCTGCTTCAAGTTCTGCTGAACCTTTAGTTGAAATGTTCATCATTTTAGTTCTACGAAGTAGTCGTTTAACTTCTCGAGCAACCTTATCTCTAATGAAGTAGATCTTTGCGTGACGAACCTTAGCTCTTTTCACAATTTCTATCTTATCAATTGATGGTGAGTATAGTGGGAAAATCTTCTCCACTCCTACTCCACTTGAAACTTTTCGTACTGTAAATGTACCGCCAGCTTCGTTTCCGTGCTTACGCGCTAGAGTCAATCCTTCAAATGCTTGAAGTCTTGTCTTTCCTTTTTCTTCAATTTTTAGCCACACGCGAACAGTATCTCCTGCTTTAATACCAAGATTTGCTCTCTCTTCCATGTTCACTGGGCTTGTATCTACTTTGTTTATCATATTGGGCGAAACTGTATCATGTAGAAGTGTTCTAGGCAATCTCTAAAGCGCTTTTAAAGTCCTCCGGTAGTGGTGCTTCAAACTCCTTTACCTCTCCACCGGGTAATTCTACAGTTAACTTACTTGCATGAAGCGCTAATCTATTAAATCCTAGGGCACACTCCCTTTTAGGAGCATAGAGGCTATCACAGACTATTGGGTGGTGTATTGCCTTCAAATGCACCCGTAGTTGGTGTGTACGTCCAGTTTTGGGCGTAAGACGCATATATGTATACACCTTACTTCCGAAGGAGACCTCTTTAAGAGCCTCCCATAGGGTAAGGGCTTCTCTTTGAACACCGCGACTTCCGGGTTGTGCGGACCATCTCCTAAAATCAGACTTACTTTTTCCTATAGCTCGATCAATTTCTCCCTCCTCTTCTTTAAAATGATCGTATGCAAAAGCAAGATATTCCTTTTTTACTTCTCTTTCTTTAAATTGATCTTTAAGAAATTCATAAGTGTCTTGGTTTTTTGCAATAATCATCACTCCCGTAGTATCGCGATCGAGTCGGTGAACAATACCAGGACGAGGAATTTCTTTCCAAGGCTCACCTACCTTTTCTATCTCTGGATAGTTCTCGATAAGCCAATCTGAGAGTGTTTCCTCTTCTGTTCTTCCGTCGCCGTGGACCACTAAACCAGCTGGTTTGTTTAAAACCAGAACGTTTTCATCTTCAAATATTATTGTTATCTTATCCATACCCATTGAAATATACTAAAGTCTGTATATAATGCCACCATCGGGCGTTTAGCTCAGTTGGCTAGAGCAACTCGTTTACACCGAGTAGGCCAGGGGTTCGAGTCCCTTAACGCCCACCGATTCAAAACACCTACCTTGCGGTAGGTGTTTTGTGTTCCTTAAAGAGATATCTATGCTATATTCTTTTTTAGTAAACGCACCTAATATGACTGGAGACAAGCGATGCAAAAAGCGTCCTATAAAGAATGGTTAATTTTCGCCAATACTCATACTGCGGGACCAAACTCTATGTTCGACTGCAACAACGAGGAACCGGAGTGCCAAGCTCCTTGGCACATAGACCCTGGAGACACTTACCGTCGTGAGTTTTGGGGATACAGAAGTATTGATGATAACGGAAAAATAACCAGAGGTAGATTTGTCCGCAGATATCACGATCAACCACCATGCTACCCCGATGATGATGATCCTGGCTTATACGAAGAAATTGTGGAGGAAGACAGTATCGCCGAAGAGTGGCCTCTAGCTGCATAAAATCGCCAATGAAGATCGCCTTCATTGGCGATTTTCACTACCCAACCACTTCCTTATGGGAGGTGTTTTGTGTTTACAAATCTAATTTTTTTATAATATCGTCGGAAACTTCCTTTACTAATTTTCTTGTGTGCCTAAGCACTTCTGGATCGTCCATAAAAATCTCATCATCATCTTCACCTCCACCGTAAGACCGAGCGTCAGGAATAGAGGAGTTACTTTTATCTTCATACTTAGCCAACGGCTTTGCAAAGACATCTCCTTTTTCTTTATACACTCCAGACATTTTCTTTTTCCTATATATCGATGGAGTCCACTTGCCAGAAAAATGTACTTTCGCCCCTAATCTTGTAGAAAACTCCCCTGAGGATATCTTTTTACTTCCTAGGTACGAAAGAGACACGATCTCATATTCTACTTCTTTGTTTTGTAGAGCGCGACAAATGTCAACCAAAGACTCCCCTGTCACTAAAGTATCCTCAACTATTAGAACTCTTTTACCTTCTGCTTTTAAAGCTTTAAAAACTTCGCCAGAAAAATATTCTTCCAACTCATCTTCTCGTGTACTAACCCCCTCTTCTGGTCTACTTCCTGCAATAAAACGCACCTCTACAGGACTTACGTGCTTAATTACTTTTTCGATGATTAAGGCAGGGACCCTTCCGCTGCCATCTACACCAAGAACCATGCCAAATTCTTCATTTGCAATTTCCTCTTTAAGATCTTCCAAAGGGGGGTGATTTTAAATTTTATATCTTCCATCACCTCTTCTATTGAAGTATCGAAGGCAGATCCTTTTTCTCTGTACTTGAATGCATCCTCCATAATACTTAAACTATATCATTTGTGCCCCCACTAGGAGTCGAACCCAGATCGAGAGGATAGAAACCTCTTGTTTTATCCATTAAACTATAGGGACAATGGTGACACTGTAACGGTCTTAGAGCCCAGGGTCAATCAATCTCTTCCTTACAAACGGCGTAAGCACGGAACGTATCGATTCTCGTATACCTACCAGATCAGAATATTCATAAAAGAACATAGTTTTTTGCTCCGCAACCGTTATAGGATCTTTTTTCTTCTCAAAGATAAAGAAAGAGAAAGATTCCGCTATATCCTCCCCCGTATCAGTTGAAGCATACTCTGTTACAAAAGAACCACCTCCTGTACCATCTTTCCAAAACATGTTCCAAAAGGAATTAAAATATGAGTTTTCATACAAGCACCCTTCTTCAACATAATGTTGTGAACAATCACTTTCACTTACTCTCTCATTAAGTTGGGATGAGTTTAAAGTTAGTATGTGTGCAAATTCATGAACTAAGGTAAACACCATCTCCTTTTCACTTTCATTTAACACATCTATGTTTACGAACATGTCCCACTTATCAGTATCCGTCTTTTCAACGTATGCTGCTGTGTCTCCATCAACCTCACTATAGATAACAAGTCGATTTAAATAGTTATCGGAAAACTTATTTGGAGAAATGCCTGCAAGCCACTTTCTAATTTTAATATGAGAGTCATTCTCAGTACCTTCAGTTAAAACAAAGACTTCTCCTTTTTCTATTGAATATGAAACCTCTACCTTTTCTTCAAGTTCTTGGACATCTCCATCAAACTCTTGGAAGTCTTGAGAAAAACTAAAGTACTCATCTCCTAAAAGACCAAGCTCTTTATCTATCTCTTCCTCTATGGCAATACATTCTTCCTCCGTATCACATTCAAAAAAGCAAATTCCATTTTCTTCATCGTATTGTTCAAGTTCTGTACACTCATCTATACTTGAGACTTCTGTTTCGTAAACATACCCAGACTCCTCACCATAAAAATACAAATCCTCATCCGTACTAGGTGTAAAGAAAAAAATATATCCGAGTATCCCTAAGGGAATTAATATGTAAAGAAGTTTCTTCATACTATCTTCCCGGATCGGTAATTTCTGTAGGATTCAATTTTAGTCTCTTAAATTTAATCTCTCTTATCTCGTATGAGTCCAAAACTTCCTGGAGTTCAGATGCTTTAACGGTGTCTACTGTGATTACAATTTCTTCATTAACCTTTAGAGCAACCCTAGGAAATACAACCCATGCAACCACAACGGTAGAAAGTGTAATCAGTACCCCAAAAACTAACATTGCATACCAATGAATGGCGTACCTAGGTGTTCTTTCAAGAACCTCAAAGAAGTTCTGTAAATATTTATACTGTCCTAAATATTTTCTTATTTTATGCGTAATAGTTTTCATACTTATTCACTTATTTGCGTTACTACCACCTTAAACTCCCCGATCCATGTAAGATTCTCTGGATCCTGCGTTAAGCCAACTCCATCAACTGAAACAGCCTTTGGAAGAGTCTCTAACATAGCGAGGGTGTAAAAAATATCTTTCAATTTACCTGAGACTCTTAGAGATATGGTGAGTGGTCTGATAAGGCCATCTTTATCTATCGGATTCCCAGCCTCAACTGCGATAACTTCAATTGGTAGTCCTGCGTGATCACCTATTTCCTCAATTTCATCCAAAAAAGAAACTATTCCATCTTCCTTTATGAAATATGTATCTAAAACCTCTCTCTGTGCTTGAATTTCTCGAACTGATCTTCTAACTACTTGTGCGTTTTCGTTTGAAGATGCCCAGAGATCAGCCTTTGCTGATATAACAGCAGCTTGTTCTATGGTAGATCTAACTTTTAAAAAGGACCACGCATAAGCAGAACCTACAACACCTAATATAAGTGTTCCTATTATAAGTAATATTATTGGAGTAGTTTTGCTCATATTAGAAGTTAACTACGAGAGAAAAGTTAATAATGTCGGTCCCGGCCAAATCGGAAACTGGAAAAGATACGGTATAAAAATCTTTATTCTTTCTCAGTGTTTTAACGAATGAATTCAGCGACGTGCGATCTAGTGCATCTCCCGAAACTCTAAGTTCAGGTCTTTCTTTTGCAGTTGAGTATGCAAATCCACTTATTATTATCTTGTCGGCGTGGCCTTTCCAGTCTTCAATAACTGTTTCTATCGCTTCCGTAGGATTTACTCGATCATTTTTAAGAAGGTCCTCAATTTGTGTTGTTACTAGTCTAGCTGTTTGTATAGCAGAGTCCTGCTTTGCAGCTTCACGAGTTTTCTCTTGAATTTCTTGCTGAATAATCGCTTCTTTTAGATCTTCTTGAGCTAAAAGATACGCAGGGAAAAGCGAAACCAAACCTATCATTAAGGAAAAGGTGGCGATAAAAGAAAAGGTAGCGCCCACTCTAAGCCAATAGTTTATTTGCAGTTTCTTTCTGTCTTCAATTGGTAATACGTTTGTCATATTAATTTTGATCTCTTAAAAGAAGTCCTACCGCTGTCGCATACCCCCAAGATACAACCCTTTCAACCTTAGGTATGTGTTCATCCAAACTAAACATGTTCTCCCAAACATTTCCCACTCTAACAGGAACTTTTAACACGCTTGCAATGTGCTCTGGTAGCCCAAGTAGACCCACTCCACCTCCACATAGCAAGATCTTTTCAATTCCAGCAATCCTATTTCCTTCGTCATCTCGTCTGGTGTCCCAATATCGATAATGTCTTTGTATTTCTTTAATTAAAACTGTAGCTGTGTCTATAAACTCTTTACACATCTCCTGGTTTTCACAATTTGTGATCCCATGCTCTCTTTTTATTATACTAGCCTCTTCTTCTGAAACTCCCATGTGTTTTGTAACAGACTCAGTGAAAGCATTCCCACCAATCTTCACTGTAGTACTAAAAATAGGAGTTCTTCCTGAAACAATAGTTATTCCTGTTCGTGCTCGTCCAAAGTCTATTATCATTGATACCTGTTTTGTTTTGTGAGGGATAAGTGCTCTTGCTATTGAACTCGCCTCTAATTCAAACCCAACCACTTCAAAACCACTGTTTTCAAAGGCCTGCTTGTATCCTTCTACAACATTCTTGGGAAAGACGGTAACACTTACCTCGGTAATATCTCCCCTTTCTCGTATAACACCGTAATTGAAAACTGCATTGTCCACCGGGATAGGTGCATGATCACTAAGTGAGAATTCTATAACTTGCATCACCTCCTTTTTTGAATGAGCTGTTGGTACTTCGAGAGTATATAGATATACCAGCTCTTCAGGTAATGAAACATTGGCAAACTTTCTCTTGTTTCTACTTTTTAATTCCTTTAAGGCAGTTGTTAGTCCTGGAATGTCTTCAACCACTCCTTCTACGATAACTCCTTTAGGTAATCTAACTGAATCAAAGACATCTGGGATTAGTCCTTTGGAAGAATATTGGGCATCAAGATATTTTATGGAGGTTTCCGAAATATCTATACCAGCGGCAGGCATAGAAAGGAACTTTGGCGGCGGAAATAGCGCTGCAACGGTGTTTATGTGCAGACCTTGCATTTGCTAAGTATAGCATCAACTATTGATGCAACTAAAATAGATATATGTACAAAGTAACAGCGGTTATAACGAAGATCCCGGCTAAAGTTGCAAACCACCATATCTTTTTCATAATATTCTCGCCATTATCTCCAAATACTTTGGCAACATATGCAACTAGAAAGTATCTAGCGAAGCGTCCTCCTACGGTTGCGATAAAAAATGCCATGAAATTTGCCTTCGTAAATCCGGCGGACAAAACAGCGACCTTAAATGGTATTGGTGTGAAAGCCATCGTTAACGTGAAAACAAAAACTCCTTTCTCAATTAATTCCGTAGCCTTAATCATGTGTTCCTGTAGTGAATACAGCTCTATGAGCTTAATTCCTACCGTATCGTAAAGTATCGCTCCAATTACGTAGCCAAATACAGCTCCCGCAACTGACGCTCCTGCTGTAATTACTGTGTAGCGAATCCACCTCTTCTTATTCAAGAAAACCATCGTCGCAAGCAACGGATCAGGTGGAATTACAAACACACTACTCTCTGTAAACGAAAGTATTACAAGCCATATACGGGCGTGTACCGAATCGGCTTTTTGTTGTATCCAATCTCTAGCTCCTTTCATAACTATTTACCAGCAGTTCCAGGTTCTACTTCAACATCAGGATGTAATAAGGCAAAAGAGTCATCCCCTCCTACTGCTAAAAGCATTCCATTACTCTCAACTCCTTTAATGGTTCTTGGTTCTAAATTTGTAATATACGGAAGTTGTTTACCTACCAGATCTTCAGGCTTCCGTAAGTGAGCAATGCCTGAAACTATTGTTCTATTCTCATCTTCCCCTAAATCCACTGTGCATTTAATTAATCTATCCGTTTCAGGAACACGTTCAGCCTCGAGTATCGTTCCCATTTTTATCTCAATCTTTGCAAAGTCATCTATCGTAATTTTATCTTTCATATAAAAATTATACCCTGTCGAGATAGCTTTGTAATATTATGGCAGCGGCGGATGCATCAGCTACCGAGTCGTCACTCATCCTCTTTGCTTGAAAAGTTGACCAAAATTCCGGTTCTAAGTAAATAGTAAACCCTTCCCCTTCTAATTCCTTTTGAAATTCTCTTATATTTTCCATTATAGGGTTTTCTGTACCATCAAGATCCTTAGAGTAGCCTATAACCACATCTTTTATTGAATTAACTTTAGCAATTTCCTTTATTTGTTCGTGTGCCTCTTTGCTGTTTATAACAACACTATGGGGAAATGCTAAAACACCCGCATCGTCTGAGAGTGCGAGTCCAATTTTCTTAGTTCCGTAATCTACGCCTAAATATTTTTTCATTTATAACTCTTCCTTTTTGCAATTGCAAAAATATAAATAATCTCAAGAATTGCTAGTGTGTTTAAAACAAGTAGTGCAATAAACCACCATTTTTCGCCTCTTTTTGCAGCAAGCCATAGTGCCCAACCTTTCCATGGAAGTGCCCAGAGAGCTATTAAAATAAACGCTAATGTGTTCGGTCCTAGTGTTTCTAGCATGGTTTTAGTATACCCTACTTTATAAGGTCTTCCATTTTATTCTGACCTAACTATAGAAAACGTACGTTACTAAAAATGGTCTACTGGTCTTGTGATATGATTATGAAATGAAGAGAAATCCAAATTGTGAATGCTTAATTTGCGGAAAAGAAGTATATAGACGACCTATACAAATCCAATCTGGAAGCGTTTATTGTTCTTTACAGTGCAATGGTGTTTCTCAACAAAAGAAAATAAGTTCAATATGGCCTACAGAGGTTCTGCTTTAAAGAAAAAAGTAGCGAAAACAAGAGGGGGTATTTGTGAGAGGTGCAAAGAAAACAACTACGCTATTTTACAAATCCATCATAAAAAGGAAAAACACAAAGGGGGTTCTGAAGAATTAGAAAACTTAGAACTACTTTGTCCAAATTGTCATGTAACACACCATTTAGGCAGGAGTTTGTGGCGGTTTTAAAAAAGTGTTACATTGTTGCTCTGGAGGGTTGCTCCGAATTGGTAAGGAACTTGTCTTGAAAACAAGCGGGTTTACGCCCATGAGGGTTCGAGTCCCTTGCCCTCCGCAGATTAATAAAAATACCCGCTAACGCGGGTATTTTTATTCCTCCTCCACCGTTCTAAACCTGCTTGCAAAAAACTTCCAGCCAAGATGCCCCACACTAAGAACTAAAACCAGGACGTGAACGTAAAACAACCAATCACTTTCCAAAACGGCACCTACTCCTGAAGCCCCCACGGCCGCAAGTTGATGCTCCCTCTTCTTCCCTTCTTCAGCCTTTGTTAAATTTTCCTTATTCTGAAGCTCTTCGAGTGATTCTCTTGATTCTTCTTCGTAGTCTCTCATAACGGTAGCCCCTCTTTCTCTTGCATCATTTATCGAAGTAAGTATCGTGCTCGTAGCAAGTTTGTTTTTAGTTATTTTCTGAAGTAACTGCTTACTCATATTAGTAAGGCCTTCTTCTTGATTAACTAATGGGTCCGAATCATCTATATCCAAAACTTCATCACTGTCTTTAATTCCATCCCCATCACTATCTTTAACAACAATTATTATCGTGCCTGTTAACTCTAATGACGTTACTTCTGACTCATTGTTTGCGGTAAAGTGCATATTTACCTTATGCGGCCCTGCAGAGAATTTGTACGGAATGCCCACTCTTGTTATATCCCCTCTTTTTACTACAACGTCTTCGGCAACCACTGCATCTCCATCAACAAAGAGTGTTGCGATGCCTTGAATCTGCTCATCCGTTTGATTATGAACTACTGAATACACTGAAACTTCTTTAAAGTCTGTTACGGGAGTGGTTTCAAACCAAATACCACTTACTAGCCCCGCGCTATTAGCTGATGCAAAAATTGGTAGCAATAATAATATTAAAAGTAATTTATTCATTGTCTTTCATATACTCTACAACAGCAGTAGCAAGTTTGTCACTATCATGGCGGATAAAATGTTTTTCCTCATCAACTAAAAGATCCACACCCATTACAGGAATCTCACTTTTAGTATCATATTCAACTATCATATCTTGCCCTTCTTGTTCTTCATATTTTAAAACAAGATCCTCCTCTGGAACTTGTGTGTTGTATATAACCATATCTACGGTCCTACCCAGCATATAGCCCTCTATGAACTTAGCAAAATCTTGAACCGTGAACCCATCTGTTAACCCTTTCTTGTTTGTTATATTCGCAACCACAATTATCTTTGCTTTTGTTTTCTTAAGAGACTCCGATATTCCATTAACTAAAAGATTAGGAACTATACTTCCGTAAATATCTCCAGGACCTATTACAATTAGGTCAGCCTCCGATATTGCAGTTAGTGCATCCTCATTTGCCTCTACCTCATGATTAAGAGACACTCCCCTAACTCCGTTTTCTCTAACTTCCTTGTTGTCATCTAACTTACTCTCACCTTGAAGAGAAACTCCGTTGTTAAGTTCAACAACCAACCTCATGTCTTCTTCTGTAACAGGAATAACTTTCCCGTATATATTTAGTATCTTTCCAGCTACTTCAACTGCTTTAGTGAAACTTCCAGTAACTTTTTCAAGTGCAGAGATAAATAAGTTCCCTGCATTATGTCCTTCTAATTTCCCGTTTGTGAATCTGTAGTTAAATAAGTCTCTAACCTCGGGAGATGCTTGGGCGAGTGCTGCGAGACACTTTCGTACATCACCAGGTGGCAAAACTCCAAGCTCATCTCTTAAAAGACCGGTAGAGCCCCCGTCGTCAGCCATAGATACAATCGCTGAAATTTCTAGTGGATATTTCTTAAGTCCAGAAAGAAGTACAAAACTACCAGTACCGCCCCCTATTGTTACCACTCTTTTCATATGAAAATACTAGCACAAGAGAGAGATTGAATACTTTAAATTATATCTATACAATATATACATGCAAAAAGACATCTCTTGGAAAGCATACGAACACTCACATACAGAAAAAGGAGCCGATTGGTTTTGGGCGCTGGGAATAATTGCTGTTTCAAGTGCAATTGTTGCCATTCTATTTAAAAACTTTTTCTTTGCTCTTCTTATAATAATAGGATCATTCACTATAGCTATGCTCTCGGCAAAGCCACCAAAGGAACTAGAGTTTTCTCTAACACCTCAAGGAATATTAATCGATGAGTCCCTGTTTCCATATAAGATGCTTATTTCTTTTTGGATTGAAGGTCGTGGAACAGAAAGTCCTACATTAATAGTAGATGCTAGGAGATTTATGGTTCCACACATCATAGTAACTCTTGAAGATACCGATGCAGAACAGATTCATTCGTATCTAAGTGAACATTTACCAGAGGAAGAATTAAGTGAGCCTTTGGGTCAAAAAATACTAGAAAGACTTGGTGTTTAGTTGTATAGTAGCGTCGAACTGCTCTCGTAGTTCAACGGATAGAATGGTGGTTTGCGGAACCATTGATACAGGTTCGATTCCTGTCGAGAGCACCAAGGTTTTGGAGTTTATGAATGAAAATAGGAAAACCGCCTTCGTGAGAACGAGGGCGGTTTTCCTATGAAAATCTACCTCTCTATTCTCGTCCGAAGACGGTTATGTTATTTTTTCCACCTTAATTGCAATCGGGTGAGCTGCAACAATTGCCAGAAGATATATTGTTGCAAGCAGTAAAAACTGGAACCCTGCGTCCGGAGTAATCAGTTCCCATTTACTCCACTGAGCCAATTCAAACACTACCGCATACCCAATGATCGCGAAAGCTGAAAAGAAGTAGAAAATAATACAATAGACGAATATCAGATCCCCTTTATTGGGACGAGGCCAGATACCTGGCATCTTACGCATATCATCTATCCGCCGACACTCTGCAATTTTGTCAAAATACCCTTGCAACCGGTAAGACATCAGTTGGCCCGCTTTTAGGCCAATTAAAGCAACGACAAGATATTGAAAACCAATAGTAAACATATCAACAACCCTTTCCTTGTGTTTTATGCCAATATTTAATATGACACAGATTATGATAAATGTACAGTACAATACACCTTCTCTAACAAAAAAATCACCCTTAGGGTGATTTCTTTAAACGTTCGCAATAGATTTAGAAATTCGTGATTTCTTTCTGTTGGCAGTATTCTTTTTAAGAATGCCTCTTTTCTCTGCCTTATCAATAGTTTTAAAAACAGTTGGAAGAATAGCCTCTGCCCCCTTCTTATCTTTGTTTCCAACAAGCTCATCCGCCTTTTTGATGGATGCTTTCATAGCACGAAGACTACGCACATTAAACACGCGCTTAGCTTCTGATTGCTTTGCTGATTTTTTTCCTGATTTACTTGTTGCCATAGATGGACATATTACAAAAAATACGGCAAAAAACAAGCCCTAGTAGTGAAAAGTGATTAAAAACTTGATTATGTTGGGTAGTTGTGTGTAAATACTAAAGTTCTTTGTCTTTCACTTTAACCAAGGAGGTGCTGCGTGGTTCGTGAAGTAATTGTCTACATTCCCGGTATTTTAGAAATTACCTCACAAATTTCTAATCGCTTCAGAAAAGCGTTTGCTAAATACTTTCCTGAGACAGACTTTGTAGTCGAGGAATGTTTTTACTTCCCTTGGCAAAAAAATAAAATGCTCCGGTTTGCCGATGCGATTCTGAAAGAATATGATCACGAAGGCCGAGAGGTAATACTTTTTGGTTTCAGCATGGGAGGTGTTATTGCAACTGCAATCGCACCCAGATTCAAAAAGGCTAAGGTGCGTGTGATTACGCTAATGTCGCCTCACACCTTTTTGTGGGGACTGTTCTCAAAAATGCTGGGCTCAAACCTTAAAGATGACGAAGGAATATCTATTATTTCCTTCCGAGCAAGGTTCGACTGGGTTGTGTGGTGGGGTGCAAGACACCCTTACGCAGAACACCATGAAGCAATTTCTTGCGATCACCTGCTTGGGCCATTGTTTAGCGACAAGCCAGCTGAAAAAATAGCCGAAGTGTCTAAGTAAGACACTTCCGCACAAAAGGGCCTTCTTCTGGAGGGCCCTTTTTCTTTTACAATGATATACTCCTGATTAATGAACCTATACAAAAAGTCTGAGTCTTGGTTGGTAGATTATGGTTTTATGTTTCGCGGCACTTTTTCTATGGTTGCCCATAAAAACCCTCCAAAACACTATCTTGATTTTATACGCAAAGGGAAAGCTCCAGTAATTCTCATTCCAGGAATTTTGGGTAAGTGGGGATTTATGAAATACCTGGGAGACGCTATCTCAAAACAGGGGCATCCTGTCTATATTGTTCCTAAGCTCGGATACAACATATATAACATTCCAACGTCTGCAAAAACACTTCGATCTCTACTCGTACATATAATTCCAAAAAAGGGTCATATTCCACCAAAAGTATCTCGTGGGTCTGATGCCATACGAGAAATAATTACCAAGCACGGACTATCTGGAGCTGTCTTGGTAGCCCATAGCAAAGGGGGCCTTATCGGCAAGTACCTGCTCACACACAACAATGAAGATAATAGAGTACTCGGAATGGTATCAATTGCCACACCTTTCTCAGGTTCTGCGATGGCAAAACTAATTCCTCACGATTCTTTTGCAGAATTACGAACTGACAGTAAGATAATTACTGACTTAGAAAATCGTCAGGAAGTAAATCGTAAAATAATTTCTATCATTCCAGAATATGACAATCATATATGGGCAGAACAAGGTAGTTTTCTTAATAAGGCACTGGAAAATATAAAGGTACCTATAAGTGGTCACCACAAAGTACTTTTTAATAAGAAGGTCTTAGAAACGGTCCTTTCATCTATACGCAAAATAACAGCATTATATAAAGACTAGATACTCAATACAGCATACTTTATACTGTAGATAATGTTTATACAATTAACAGGTAAAGTGGCTCTAAAAGACCCTGAATACATGGTGCTTAATGTTCAAGGTGTTGGGTACAAAGTACTTGTAAGTCCCGACACATTGGCAAATTCACCAGAAAACGAAGATTATACCCTTTGGACGCATCTTGCCGTACGCGAAAAATCACTTGATATATATGGCTTTAGAAACAGAGAAGATCTTGAATTCTTTGAGATGTTAATTGGAGTTTCAGGAGTTGGACCAAAATCCGCGATGGCAATACTCTCTCTTGCAGATACATCAACACTAATGAGTGCTATCGCACAAAGCGATGATTCATATTTAACTAAGGTATCAGGGATCGGTGCAAAAAGTGCAAAGAAAATAATTCTAGACCTTGGCGACAAGGTTGGAAAAAGTATTCACGACCCATCCTTAAAAGAAGACATGGATGCAATAGAGGCCCTCGCCACTATGGGATATTCACTAGCTGAGTCTAGAAACGCACTTAGAGAAGTTCCTAGAGATATAACTGGCGCTGGTGAGCGACTAAAGCTAGCTCTAAAAACTCTCTCTTCTTAGTATGTTGATGTTTATTAAAAAATTTATTCCTACGAGAATATTCAACGCACTTGCCCCCGCCTATCACCGGATGCTCGTGTGGCTAGGAATACTAGTATATCGACAACCTTCTAAAAAAATTAAAATAGTTGCAGTTACCGGAACAAAAGGAAAGTCCAGTGTATGTGAGTTTATAAACTCAATACTAGAGGCTGATGGTCAAAAGACGGCTCTTGCCAGTACCATACGTTTTAAAATTGGAGACGAAAGTAATGCAAACAAGTTGAAGATGACAATGCCTGGAAGGTTTTTCATGCACCGCTTTTTAAGAAAAGCAGTTAACTCTAAATGCGACTGGGTAATTATCGAAATGACTTCCGAAGGAACAAAACAATTCAGACATATCGGTATCCATATAGACGCACTAGTTTTTACAAACATCGCACGCGAACACATCGAAGCCCATGGCTCATTTGAAAAATATGTTGAGGCAAAGTTTAAAATAGGAAACTCTTTAGTTAAATCAAAAAAACGTCCCCGTTTAATTGTAGCTAACGAAGACGACGAATACGGAACTCAATTTCTATCATTAAAAGTAGAAGAGTCGTATCCATACGGACTAGATTACGCACGGCCGTATTCAACAGACGAAGAAGGCTCTGTTATGACATTTATGGGAGTGAGTATCACCTCCACTATTCCAGGGACTTTCACAATATATAACATGTTAGCTGCTGCAGTTTTTGCAAAAGCGATTGAAATAGATATGGATCATATAAAAGTGGGTCTTGAAAACGTAACTCTAATACCAGGACGTGTTGAGAAAATAGACGAAGGACAAGACTTTGATTTGATAGTTGATTACGCACACACCGTGGAATCTTTAGAGAGTTTGTATCAAGCATTTCCAAACAAGAAAAAAATATGTGTACTAGGAAACACTGGCGGAGGCCGTGATACATGGAAGCGTCCTAAAATGGCGGAAGTCGCCGAGAAATATTGTGAAGAAGTAATATTAACTAATGAAGACCCTTACGACGAAGACCCAAAAGCAATCATCGACGAAATGGCTGAAGGAATGAACGAAAAACCAAAAATAATAATGGACAGACGAAGTGCAATACACGCGGCAATATCTAGCGCAACAGAAGATCATGTTGTTTTAATAACAGGAAAAGGAACTGATCCATATATAATGGAAGCAAACAACAAAAAAACTCCCTGGAGCGACTCAAAAGTGGCAAGAGAAGAGCTAAAGAATATTATTGAGGGAGCTGATACTATATAAACATGCCAGATTTTGCAGAAATACTAGGAGCAATTCCTAAGTGGTTAAAAACTGCTCTTGTAATAATCATAACCGTGGCAATGATAGGACTTGCGTGGTTCTTTGTTGCATCGGTAAAAAAGGTTCCTGAAGAACACAGAAAACAAATAGCTCAACGTGACTTCATCTCAGCTATCACTGACCATTTAACTGGTCCTCTACAGACAGATAAGACTTCACCTGCCCAAATTGATATAGACGAGTTAGGAGAATTCTCCCCTGCTGTTGGATTAGTTGAAATTGTTCACAAGACTTCTTCAATATCAAACACCAACCTATCAAAAGAATATATTGAAATAAGAGCAGGAAAAAGAAACGCACAGCCAGTGAATATAAGTAACTGGTCACTCCAAAGTATGATAAGTGGTAATTGGATTGGTCTACCACTTGGAGCGTTAAATTATAGAGTTGGAGAAGTTAACGAGTTGGCAGATATATACCTTCGACCAGGAGAAAGTGCAATCATCGCAACTAGACAATCTCCTGTTGGCGTTTCCTTTAAGGTAAATTCGTGTTCCGGCTTCTTAGAAGACTCTCAGGAATTTGCACCCGCACTAAACACCTCATGTGTTGATCCATCGGAAATTCTTCCTCCAACAATTGAAAATATTAGAACTTACGGAGACGCTTGTGTTAAATTTGCTGAAAACTTTAAAACTTGTTCATATATAACAAGTAACTCACCTGGCTACTCTGGTCTCTCCCGTGCATGTATTGACTACATACAACCACGCTTTACTTACAACTACTGTAGCGGTATACAAGAAGAGAGCTCCAAAGAATGGAGGGTCTTCTTAAATCAAAATAATACTTTATGGAAAGAAAATTACGAAGTTATTCGCCTTATGGACGAAAAACATAGAACAGTTGATGTAATTAACTATTAAGTAGGAATAATACTATACCTACGCTCACACTTACGTTTAAAGATTCTTTTACTCCCTTCATGGGTATCTCGATTATTCTGTCACTCTTATCTCTAATTTGTTTGGAAACACCCCTTACTTCGTTACCAAAGATTAAGGCTAACTTTTTAGGAGCCTTGTACTTATAAACAGACACTGACCTATCATCTTGTTCTACACTTACTATCGAAAATGATTCCTTTTTAAGTTTTTTAAGTACTTTGGCTAAATCTGCTTTCTCCCAAGAAACGTGATTTTGGGCACCTAATGCTGTTTTTGCTATATCTTTACGTTCTCGTCCAAAACGATCCACAGGGGACGGCGTGTAGCCTGTAAGGTACATCCTTGAAACCCCTGCGGCGTCAGCTGTACGAAAAGCAGACCCTACATTATGTGTACTTCTGATATTATGTAATATAACCACCGTTTCTTTCATCGGAAATACTATACACTAGACTGTATAAAACCGTAGGTCTATGTTATATTTTCGGAATTCCGCCTATAGCTCAGCTGGTAGAGCAACTGCCTTTTAAGCAGTGGGTCGTAGGTTCAAGTCCTACTGGGCGGACAGACTAGTTATCAAGTCCAACTTCTACTTTTTTGGAAACCAAATCTCCAAATTGAGTTCTACATGAGAGATCGTAATTTGCAGAAGAGATTGAGCCAGATGCTCCAACTTCAAACGGTTCTGTTATAACAACACCGTGTGAGCTTGTGTAATCAAACCCTCTTGGTCCTTCTACACGACATGAAGTCATAAACAAACTTGCCCAGGTTATTTTTACTCTCTCCCCTTCTTTTACTGACGACGGGTAGGAAATAATATCGTAAAGTGGATTTCCAACGCTTACTGCACATGTGTTTCTACCTATTTCTTCTCCTTCTAGGAGACACTTAACAGAATAGTTACTGTTATTCTCGGGAGAAATACTAACACTTCCTGTAAGTTCGTTATTAGTATCTATTCCAACTCCTTCGCTGCCATCAGCCTCTGGCGGACACGCCCATTCAATAACAGCAGGCTCTTCTTTCTTGATCAATTTAGGTAAACACGAAAGTGTTGGTGGATATGCCCCTACTGGACCCTCGTTAGTTTTTGTTACCTCAACTGTCGTTTGGCATTCCTTTCTTTTATCTCCTCCACCAATAGCGATTAACTTATATGTAGTGGTTTGAGTAGGACTTACTACCTTAAGACCAGTTTTTGAAACATCTCCAGTTATTCCTTCAATAGATACACTTGTAGTATTAGCTGTCTTCCATCTAATACTTACAGACTCCCCCTCTTTTATTCCACTCTTACTTGCTTCAATTAAACATTGTGGTTCAGGTATATTTGATGAACCTCCTTTCTTCTTGGAGAATACATTTTTAAGACCATCTAAAAATCCTTTGGCTATAGATTTGCGCTTATTTGGATCTTTAAGTACTCCTTGGATATAGCATTGTATCTTTTTGGCTGCATTTCCAGAACACCCTGTTTGTGTAGATGGTGGTGGAGTAACAGGACCAGCGGACGTTATATTTTTAATAGCTATATCTGCTTTTTTCTTACACGTTAGTGTTTTTGATCCGACTGATGAGAAACACACCACTGCACCCTTCCATGCGCAGGTTTTTATATCATCAAGAGTAGCTGTGCTCGCTGTCTTTCTTGCCTCTGTAGATCCGTTTAATCCGCCCATAATTCCGATAACAACATCGTATTCCTTCTTACACGCAGATGGAATTGGAGGAGTTACTATTGGATATATAACAAGAGGTTTTGTACTTAAAACCGCATTTTGCCCTGATGGTGTTTTAACTATTTTTGCCTCTTCGCCCATACACATTCCTTTATTAAGCTGAGGTACCATCTTTTCATATAACGTAACTGCATTAAGAGACGCTGGGTCTACCCCCTTGGTATTACCTGCAATACATGTAGCGAGTGCTCTTATTGCTCTACTAGCTT
The DNA here is from genome assembly GCA_002401495.1 of Candidatus Kaiserbacteria bacterium. The sequence continues at coordinate 14,386 of NVTG01000018.1, read as the reverse complement.
CGTCGTCTCCTTTGTTATAACAATCAACTTCGCCACCGTTAGTTACGTATGTTGTTGAACATCGGTTACTTTCTTTACTAACTACCAATGGAACTTCTTCTGCAACAGTAGACTTAGAAGCTTGTTTCATTCCACCTTCCAAATACTCAGTGTTGATAGTCTTTTTTATACTATCTAGATATTGTCCTTCCGCTGGAATATACTCACCTGTTCTTCCATTGAGAACAAAGTATTTATTTGAGTCCGAAAAATAAGAAAGTTGATCTCCATTACCAAACCATACTACGGACTGCGTCCCTGCATGACTAGATGGTTTCTTATAAACACCTGGTATCATTCCGTCTCCCGCTTCCCAGTATGAATCTTCAGATGTAGTTCTAGTATCTTCTAATGCTTTTAGAACATCTTCAGAAAGACTTGTGGCAGTTTGAGACATTGAATCCACAGCAACCTTCCCTCCGCGGATAACTCCACCTACCGCGCTTAATGTAACGATTACGAATACCGCTAAAGCTAATTTTAATAGTGTCTGTCTCATAGTGATTTTAATAAGAAGGGGTTATAAATTCTTTTAAGTGTCTTAAATCTAAATGCTGCGCGATACGCTCCCCCAAACAATAGTGGAGACATAGCATCTCTCACTCCGTAGTACGTTCCTAGTTGGACACTCTTCCCTGCAATATCAACAACGTCTACTTCTTCATTTGTATTAATTGGGACAGTTCCCTCTGCAAAATTCCCTCTATTTAAATAAAAATCATCTACGATTCTTGCTGAATCCGTTGGGTTATGAACATCAAACACTCCATTAGTAGAAGACCCGCCTATTATTGTTCCTGAATCTTCTTTCTCAGTAAAGGAAAGGCCCTTGCTTATACTTGTTATTGGATTCTTCCAAAAACTACTTTGTGTTGATTTTGTTTCGACGTTTGTTTCGTTGTCTCCGCAAGTATTAAACAAATTTATCCCGAAAAATCCCGAACAACCAGCGACGTTATCGCTCCCAACACTTGTTGGAACAAAACCAACTCCGTCACTTGCGAGAACGAAGGTTTGCTCTACGCTAGGATCGGTATCGTAAACTAACTCAGTAAGTGGTTCGTCGTCATATATAAAATCAAAGAAGTCATAGTCTCCGCCTACGAAGCTTAGGTATTCAGGGACAGGATCGTTATAAACATCTATTACCTGTGGACCACTACCTCCTCCGCCAAATAACTTCTTGAAATCAAAAGTACTTGGCGGGTCATATCTTTGAACGTCTCCGTATGCCTCTGTCTCTCCATAGTCTCCAACAATTGCACAATTCCCTTTCCCGGCATCATCCCTAAACGCATAGAGAACATTTTTTGATTCACCATCTTTTAAATATTTAACACTTCCCTCGCCAAAATCATCTGACCAAATACCAGTAGCTGCTCTTGTATCTACATGGATTGATCCTCCACTATAGAGTCCTAGCCCACCCTTACATCCATTTACTTTTTTGAGGCCACAAATTGCAAGTGTTAGGTACTCAGCCTGCTTTCCTTTTGGAACACTAAGGTCTATAGCATTTGCCTGTAGGTGCTGGCTATTTTTCGCTCCCCCTACCCTTTTGTTATGTTCTGGTGATCTGTACCCACTATTAAATGTACATCCTCCTCCTATTGCCGCACAGGCATTACTAACAACATTAACCACGTTCTGTTTGGCACCAAGTATCCTAGTACCTTCCTTATAATAGTCTTTCCAGTTTAAATCTACTGAGGAGCAATTATTTACTCCCGTTAAGTTTGTAGGCATCTGAACGGCATAACTAAACGAAGAAGGTAAGAGCAATGCAACCAAAATTATTCCAAGAAATACCTTCATACTTACAATCCAAACGCAGCTAAGATTTTCTGCCACCAAGTTTTTTCAACTTCATCCTCCTGATATTCACCACCAGAAAGAGGATTGTATCCTCCCACATTAGAACTTCTATAATCTAGCAGATCACTAGAAATACCATTTCTTTCATTTAGCAAAGCCTCACGCGCCCTGGCTTCTGCCGCATCTCTTTCTAAATCCGCAAGTGAAATACCCCCTTGAGTAGATGGATATGAGTCTGTATTAAAAGATGACGAGGATAAATCTATTTCAAACTGTGTCATCCCTGTAATAGGAGTTACATAACCATTTAGATTATCTCCAGGAACTGAGTTGGGTACATTAACTACTGCAACATTGGGTCGTCCGTAATCATTAGGATTAAACACAAAAGTTTCAGTAACTGTATTTGGGGTGTAATCTAAATCTGTTGAAGTATCATCAAAAACAAAGTTAAAGTCTAGATCACCACTCGGTGTTGTTGTTCCAAAATCTAGAAAATTGCCTTCAAATTCATAGTCATCTGGTGTTGGGTAATCACCACCATAGCCTCCTCCAAACAGTCCTCCTAATAGTTGCTGAGTAATACTTTGTGTTGCACTTTGGATTAGAGAATTTGTGAACATTTGTAAAGCACCTCCTCCTGATGTAAAGGTTCCTGCTTTACAATACCCACCCTGACAAAAACCTGACACGAACTGTCCTGCTGGAAGTCCTGCTGTAGCCTGACAAAAAGTTCCGTCTTTACCTCCTGTGCCAAAAAAATTAGGAGGTCCTGGCGGCATACAGTTGCTTACTTGTACTAAACTAGTTGCTGCAATTTTTGCTGCTACACTAGCTAAAACCTCAGGTGTAAGTGGAACCTCTTTAAGTCCATAGGGATCTTCATCTGCACTTACTACAGAGGTAGTAAGTACTATCGTGAATAGAAGCAGTGGCAATAGTTTTATTAATTTCATACTAAATAATTGTTATTTCTAATTCCCTCTCCTCTGTTTCTCCTAGAGAAGTCTCACAAGTTAATTTAAAAGTAGTGTTTTGAGTTAATGTTGGAGAAACCACATCTCCTTGAGTACCGCTCCTTGAATACCCGCCCGAAGTAAGCATGCATGACTTAACTCCAAACGCTCTCCATGAAATTGATGTAGTTTCTCCTGAAATAACACTTGATGGAGTAGCTAACAATGCAATCGTTGGTTCTGATACATTTATAAAACAGCTTGCAGCCGTATTACTGATTCCTGGTATGTCATTAATACAATCCACTCTGTATTGAGTATCTACTACGGGAGAAACTCGAACAGTTCCAGATGTTTGACCTTCTGTATCAAATCCACCTCCTTCTGTAGTATTGGCACCATCCCTACAAGACCACATTATTATCGCCTCCTCCCCTTCTCTTACATCACTAGGTAGACATAGTAGTATGGGAACGTTTTCTGTAATGGATGTTGATGTTTTTCTGTTGTTGGAGTTCCTCCTAATATATTAAAAGTGTTTTCTTCTCCTGCAGTTTGATTTAGAGATTTATATTCAACTACTTTCTCATCCGAACTCTGTAATCCCAAGAAAGAAGCTAGCGGATCAAATACAGCAGCAGTTAGATTTCTACTTTCTAAAAATGAGAGAACGGGTTCTGAATGCTCAAATACTGTTATACCAAATATAAGTACAAGTAATAGAACTAACACTTTCAATTGTTTTTGAACAGACTCCATATCGTGTCCTAATTGTAAGCCAGTAGGCCTCTACTTACAATTTCATTTGTACACAGTTATTTAGAGTGTTTTAAGTATAAATTTCTCCAATTCTATCTCTAAAGACCTACCTTTAATTCTTGTGGTTTGTACAAGTAGCGCTAACTTAGTGAGGATCTCGTCAAGATCTTCATAATTATTTAAAAACTTTTGAGCCTTTTGAAACGGATATGCTTTCATTCCTGACTCCTCTGCATTCTTAGAACCTCTCGCTAAAGCAATACTTTTTAACATCCAAAACATTATTCCGTGAATTTCTTCATCACTTGAGCCGTTTTGTTTTGCCTCTCTAAATAGAGTCCAGAGTTTTTTCTTGTTTCGCTCCCCTAGAGCATCCGTTAAAGAAAATGGATTAAATCTTTCTTCCTTTTTTACCGTTCCTTTAAATTCATATATTTTATCTGCACTTTTTTCCAACTTTTTCTTAATTGGTGCAGTTAGTTTGGATTCCAGTAGGAAAAATGGATGTTTGGATTCCTTAATTTTCTCAAGATTATCTAAAACTATCTCTTCCCCTTCTTTATTTCCAAACAAAGTATCTAAAACTACGATGTACTCACTTTTAAATAATGCTTGGGACCCGGTTAGTTCGTCAAAGTTATACCCACTTAAAGAATCCGAAGTTACGCGGAAATATAGTGCGTCAGGATTCTTTGAAAGCATACTGGTTACGGTTGCACGAACTTTTGCTCGAGCCGAATCAATATCTTCTCCGTGATATACGTACAACATATTATTCTTTCATCTCACCCCAGTTCTTACCCTTCATAACATCAACTAATATTGGAACATCCAGTGCTTGCTCCTTACTAAGAACACTTTCCATAATTTTCTTTATCTCTACAGTAACTTCTTCAGCTTTCTTCTCACTAATTTCGTAAACCAATTCATCATGAACCTGAAGAACAAGCCTTACCTCTTTAAGAAGCTTGTTATCGCTAAGATATTTATGAATTCTAACCATTGCAATCTTCACGATGTCAGCCTGAGTTCCTTGAATTGGCGCATTAATGGCCATCCTCTCAGCTGCTGCTCTAATATGAGACATATGAGACTTCATTCCTTCAAAATATCTTCGTCTTCCGAACATGGTTTTTGTGTAACCCAATCTTGATGCGTCAGCTTTTGTTAAATCAATCCACTTTGCTAATTCAGCGTATTTCTTAAAGTACGTATCGTAAAAATCTCTAGCTTCTTTTTGAGTAGTTTCTCCTCCAAGGTTTGCTCGAAGTGCATTCACTCCCATACCGTAGAGAATTCCGAAGTTAATTACTTTTGCCTGTCTTCTCATGTCCTTTGTTACTTCTTCTGTATCGAAAACCTGAGATGCAACCGCTGCGTGAATATCTCCTCCTTCTCGAAAAACACTTAGAAGCTTTTTGTCTTTTGAAAGAATTGCAGCCACTCTTAATTCAATTTGCGAGTAATCAAGTGCAACTAATACATTTCCTTTTTCAGCAACAAAAGCGTTTCGTATCTTACGTCCGTGTTCTGTTTTTACAGGAATGTTTTGTAGGTTTGGCTCTTGGCTCGCCATTCTTCCAGTGGTTGTCCCTGCTTGTAGAAACTGTGCGTGAAGTCTTCCGTCCTTACCTACTAGTGTTGGTAGAGTGTCTATGTAAGTGGAAAGAAGTTTTTGTAGTTCACGATATGCAAAGACATCTTCTATTATTGGATGTTCCCCTCTTAACTTATCGAGTTCTGATTCTTTAGTACTTCTCTGTCCGGTAGAGGTTCTCTTTTGGTTTTTTGGAGTCAATTCTAATTTATCAAACAGGATTTCTCCTAATTGTTTTGGAGAATTTATATTAAATTCACCTTCCGCGTGCTTGTAAATACGTTTTCTGATTTTATCTAACTCGGTATGATATTCCTTTGATAATTTATTCAAATATTTAACATTCAATGCTATGCCGTTGTCATCCATACCTTTAACAATCTCGATTAAAGGCTCCTCTATCTCTTTAAAGACGTAAGTTAAGTCTCTTTCTTCTATTTGTTTTGTATCTCTTCCTTAACCTCTTTAAAGGTTCCTCCTTGAACGAAAGACATCACATCAGCCCTAGTAGGGTTTGTAATATCTGAATTTATTAACCAAAGAGCAATTTCTGCTTTCCTTAATTGTTCTTCGTCTATTTTCTCTTCCACTTTTTCTTCTTCGTACTCAACTTCAACACCAAGAAGTTTTTTTACTCTATCTCCAAGAGTTCTAAACTCAAGTTCTGCAAAAAGATTGAGAATACTTTCTGCTTTTATAGACTCTCTCCAAACATCTTTCGGAATTTCATATGTTATAGGAGCGTCTCTTCTGATTGTCGCTAACATCTTAGAGAAAAAGGCCTCATCCTTTCCTTCAGTGAGCAAATTAATTATCCTCGGCTTAAATCCTTCTTTAAGAAGCGCCTCTTCACTCGCCTCATATATTTTCTCTAAATTTCCGAACGAATCTATTAAACTCGTTGCTGTTTTTTCACCAATCCCTCGTATACCTGGAATATTGTCAGACGGATCTCCTCTTAGTCCTTTGTAGTCGATCAGTAAATCGGGATGAAAACCAAATCTTTCCACAACTCCCTTTTCATCATAAATAATAGTGTCGGTTATACCTTTTTTAAGAGTGTAAACAGAAACTCTGCCCTCCTCAACTAACTGCAAAGTGTCCATGTCGCCGGATGCTATTACTATATCGATTGGTTCCTTCCTTAGCTGCTCTACAATTGTTCCAAGTCCGTCGTCAGCTTCAAAACCCTCTGCTTCATAAATTGGAATATTAAATGCAGCAAAGACTTCTCTACTTTTTTTCAATTGAACTACCAATTCTGGATCTGTTTTCTTTCTTCCACCTTTATAATCTGCAAAAACTTCGTGTCTAAATGTTGGCTTTGGTAAATCAAAACAAGCCGCAACGTAATCCGGTTTTAAATCTTGAATTATTTTAATTAGCATCGCTGAGAGTCCATAAAGTGCTCCCGTCGGTTCCCCTTTACTTGAAGAAAAGTCAGGTAGCGCGTGATACGCACGATGAATGATCGCGTGGGCATCTAGAAGTACTAATTTTTTCTTATTCGCCATAACTTATGCTACGAGTATCCTCGTTTATGTAGGAGAAGTAAAGGTGTGTGGCATCATCAAAAAGCCCGTCAACATTTTTCGGCCATTCCACCACTATTAGATTGTCTTTGTCAGATACTAATTCATCCCAATCCAATACTTTAAGTTGTTCAAGATTTTCGAGACGATATGCATCGATATGAATTAATTGTTTAAAGATTTGATCCTTTAGAGGATATCTTTTCTGTATTATAAAAGTAGGACTTACAATATTTTCAGATACCCCAAGTTCTTTTGCTAAGATTTGTGCAAAAGTAGTTTTTCCAGCACCAAGATCTCCGTGAAGAGCAAGCACCGTAGCTGTAGATAAGTTTGGTTTTAACTGGGAAAGAAAAAGCTTTGCTTCATTCTCAAATTCCTCAAGTGTGTATTCTTGCGCGCTCATAATAGTAAGTATAGCAAAGGCACCACACCAGTGTATAGCTTTCCTTCTTTTCTTGACCGGCATGCTAAAATTCAGCTATACAATGGTGCAATTTGATGAAAAAGACCAAGATGAGCGGCTGGCAAAGCTCTACGAACAGGAAGAGGAAGCTCTTGCTAAGGCCCTTTCTACTAAATATGGTGTTGAGTACGTAGACCTCACTCGCCTATCTATTGATACCGATGCACTACGATTAATCGACGAGAAAGCAGCGCGTGAAATGGAGATAGCTCCCTTTAGAAAAATAGGCAAAAAGCTTTTCGTTGCAATGCGCGCACCTGGTAGAGCGGATTCCCTTCAGGCAATTCAAGAAATAGAAAAACTTGGATACAAGGCAAGGCTATTTATGGTTTCAAGTGAGTCTCTATCGCACGCATGGGATCACTATAAAGATCTCTCTCACGCTGCAGCGAGCGAAGGTGGTGTTCTTAGTATTTCCTCAGATGAAATAGAAAAGATGAAGGAAAACCTTAAAAGTATTGAGGACGTGAGGAAGAATGTTGACGAAAGTATTGATAGTAAGAAGGCGCGCCGCGTGTCTCATGTACTCGAGGTATTAATCGGAGGAGGATTAGCACTTCATGCCTCCGACATTCATATAGAACCAGCCGAAACTAAAGTACGTGTTCGTTTTCGTTTAGACGGTATTTTAGTTGATCTACTAGAGTTTGATCATCCAACTTACAAACTTCTTCTTTCGAGAATAAAGCTACTTTCAGGATTAAAACTAAATGTTAAAACAGCAGCACAAGACGGAAGATTCAGTGTAAAGGTTGCAAAAAACGAAGTGGAGATACGTACATCAATAATTCCTGGAAGCGAAGGAGAAACTGTTGTGCTTCGTCTTCTTGACCCTTCTTCCACGGGACTCTCCCTTGAATCTCTAGACATGGATCCTTTCCTTCTTCAAATGTTTTTAGACGAAATTAAAAAACCAAACGGAATGATTCTAAATACTGGACCAACTGGTTCCGGTAAGACAACAACTCTTTATGCCTTTTTAACTGCCGTAAACAAGCCTGGAATTAAAATTATCACCCTAGAAAACCCTGTTGAGTATCATCTAGACGGAATAGTTCAAACACAAATTGCTAAAGACTATACCTTTGCCTCGGGTCTACGCAGTATTCTAAGACAAGACCCAGATGTAATCATGGTTGGAGAGATCAGGGATCCGGAAGTAGCAAAAACTGCGGTTCATGCCGCGCTAACCGGGCACTTAGTTTTCTCTACCCTACACACAAACAACGCAGCAGGTACCTTCCCCAGACTAATTGATTTAGAAGTTAAACCTGAAATCTTGGGAAGTGCTATTAACTTAGCGATGGCACAAAGGCTTGCGAGAAAACTTTGTGAACATTGTAAAAAGAGTGTCCCAATTCGTGGTGTTGCAAGGGAAAAAATAGACAAACTTCTACATAACATTCCACGCCCTGAAGATGTTCCAAAGAATAAAGATATAATGTGGGAAGCGGTCGGATGTAAAGAGTGTGCAAACTCCGGATACAAAGGGCGTGTTGCTATTTATGAAGCGGTTCAAATGGATGCAGATGTTGAAAAGGCAGTCCGCTCTAATCCAACAGAATTAGATATATGGAAGGCATCTAGGTCTCAAGGAATACGTAGACTAGCTGAAGACGGTGTTGTGAAAGTTCTTCAAGGAACAACTTCGCTTGATGAATTAGCAAGAGTTGTAGACATAGAAGACGAAGACCTGGTCGCTACAAAAGAGTTCTAATATATCGTCAACTTTCCAAAGTGCTCTCCCACTGCTATGGTGAATACAGAATGAAAAAACACCAACAAGTGTTGGTGCTCTTCATTTCAGAAATAAAATTCTCTAAGTGATACTTTGCAAAAAAGCAAAGCCGAGTGCTTATCTGAGGATGGAATCAGCGCCTTGAGCTTTAGAAAGACGTCAGTTGTGACGCATGCCTAAAGCTCAAGACCATTTCGTCCCCGAAAAGTCTCTTATTGACCAGGAGTCTCATCGCTTAGAGAATTTTGCCTCCGAAAATGAACTTGCGAATATATTAACACGCCACATTCATATGTCAACCCCAAAAGACGATAATACTGATATTTTCTTAGATAAGACACTACGTCCTGATAAATGGGACGAGTATATTGGTCAAAAAAGAATAAAGGAAAACCTCTCTATTCTTCTTCGTGCTGCTAGTGAAAGAGAGCAACCACCCGAACATATTCTCTTTTATGGTCCTCCAGGACTAGGAAAGACTACTCTTGCACACTTAATAGCACATGAAAGTGGCTCACAAATTCGTATTACCTCGGGCCCTGCTATAGACAAGGTTGGAGACCTTGCATCCATCCTTACAAACCTCGGAGAGAAAGACATTCTCTTTATCGACGAGATTCATCGACTGAACAAGAACATTGAAGAAGTCCTCTACCCTGCCATGGAGTCAGGTGTGCTTGATATTATTATCGGGAAGGGACCTTCAGCTAGAACAATACAACTAGAACTACCGGCGTTCACTTTAATTGCAGCAACTACTCAAGTCTCGGGCATCTCAAGCCCACTTAGAAGCAGGTTCTCTGGAGGAACTTTCCGTCTTGAATATTATAAGGAAGATGAAATACGTGAAATCATTCAACGATCAGCTAAAATACTTGGAGTTGAAATTGAAGAGGAAGCCTTACAGGAAATTGCAAAGCGTAGTCGTTTTACACCGAGAACTGCAAACTTTCTTTTAAAGAGGTGCCGAGATTTTGCCCAAGTTCACAAAAATAAGCTAGATAAAGAAACTGCAAACAAAGCATTGAAATTGTTAGATGTTGATGACCTTGGATTGAACAACTCCGACAGAGAAATACTTAGAGTAATTATAGATAAATTTAAAGGAGGACCAGTAGGTTTAAAAACACTCTCCGCCGCAACCTCTGAGGAGGAAAGTACAATAGAAGACGTACACGAACCATATTTAATTCAACTTGGACTTCTTGAGAGAACACCAAGAGGAAGAATGGCGACCGCGCGTGCGTACGAACATCTTAATTTAGAAGTTCCTAGGAGGCTGCAGAAGGATTAGAGATTTGATATTCCATCGAGTAGGGACTGTATGGAAGTGTCTTCGCCCTCTTGCTTGTCAGCATCTTTAATATTGCGTATGGCGTCTACACCATGAGCAAGCGTGCGCCTTTTGTCTTCATCCAAATAGGAGTCTCCTGAAGTATCGCCAAAAGTATCTTCAATTGTACGATTTAGTTTTTCTAATCCGCCGAGATCTTTATTCTCCTCCAATTTTTTTACCAATGGGACAATGGCTTGCAATCTTAGATCGCTCAAATTAATACTCTTTGCTCGAAGTGATGTTATCTCTGCATCAAGTTATCAAGCACATCATCTAACGGAGTTCTAACTTCTTCAACAACCTCAACGTTAGGAATAACTTGTTTTTCCCGTCCCATTGCATTGTCCAATGCCTCCCCTAAGTTTTCCGGCTCATTGATTCCTTCGGTGTTCATCTCTCCACCGGTTATAGTAATTTTTTCTCCTTTTTCCATATAAATTATTTAAATTCTAATGGCTCAATTATACCACTCCTTAACTTAAAGGTTACAAAAAGATTAAGGCCCTACAAAACTGCAGGGCCTTAATAAATCTTTCTAAAGAGGGAGCCGGTTGTTTCCGAGATAGCTTCTTTCAATTCCCAGTTCCATGGCCACGCCGTGTTCCCACGAAGAGCCCTCGGACATTGTCGATCCTGGTATGAAATGCATCCTTTTCACCAAACCTGATGAAAATACTGGCCGATAAAACTGCTCAAGAAGGCTGTAGTCGTAAGAGTTGTCGCCAGAACTTGTGCGAATTTGGCGCTGAATCCTCCAAATTGCTTCTTCATACGGAATTTGGCTGAAGATTGGATAGTCATGCGACCTCAAAGTATCAATAGTTTCAATGAAACGAAGAATATTTAGTTCTTTAGTTCCAAGGCCGCCGGTAGAAATTGGCCCGCACACCATGTCCAATTTTTGCCCCCACGCTACGATAAGCATTCTCATCTGCCCTAAGGCAACCTTCGCAAGTTCATCGTATGTGCTTGCTCCGTCCAAAGCAGCCAGCTGCCTGCGATCGAATTTTTGTTTAAGCATAGTTATTTCCCTTTTTGTTGTCTGTCGGCACGTTATCAAACGCAAGAGTAATTATCAAGTCTTTCCTCGTTGGACTTTTTTGTGTAAACTCTAATCAATATGTCAGGTCACAATAAATGGTCAAAAATTAAACACAAAAAAGCAGCAACGGACTCTGCTAGAAGTAAGGTATTTGGAAAAATGGCTCGCCTTATCGCAATCGAATCCAAGAAGGCAAACGGCGATGTAACATCCGCCGGATTGCGCGCCGCAATAGACTCAGCAAGAGGAGTTAATATGCCTAACGACAATATTGATCGCGCAATTGCTAAAGGAACTTCTTCAGAAACCGCTAACCTTGAGGCAATGACGTATGAAATGTACGGACCAGGAGGAACTGCCATTTTAATTGATCTTGTTAGCGATAATAAGAACCGCACCGCAGCCGAAATGCGTCACCTGCTGTCTAAACTTGGTAGCTATGAACTAGCAACACCTGGAAGCGCTGCCTGGGCCTTCACAGCCTCCCCTGGGGGTGGGTATGAGCCCAACAGTACTGTTGAAATTACAGAAAACGACGGAGAAAAGTTAGAAAAGCTTATCGAAACATTAGATGATCACGACGATGTACAAAATGTGTACACCAACGCTTCATGAGAATAATGGGAATAGATCCTGGATACGAACGACTAGGAATCTCAGTGATTGAAAAGACAGATAAGAAGGAAAAATTAATCCATAGCGAATGTTTTCAAACTGAATCTTCTCTTTCGTTCCATGCAAGACTAAATCTATTGGGAGAACGTCTTGGGAGTGTCATGAAAACCCATAAGCCTGAGCACGTAGCGCTAGAGAACGTGTTTTTTAACACAAACCAAAAGACCGCAATGGATGTTGCAGCAGTAAGAGGAGTAATTATTTTTGTTGCAAAACAAAATGGCTTAGAAGTTTTTGAATACACACCACCTCAAATAAAAGCAGCCGTTGGTGGCTCCGGCAGGGCTAGTAAAAAAGAAGTTGCCACCATGCTTCATCATTTAATAGATATCCACAAGGAGATTCGCTTAGATGATGAGTATGATGCGATTGCGGTGGCACTTACCCACAGCGCTATACACAGATAGATATAACTTATACATAGATGTCCACAACTTATCACCACTTGAAAAGTAGTCGTAATTTTGGTACAAATTGCACTTAAATAAACAAAATATATGCAAGAAGAAGAAAACAACCTAGAAGATGCCTTTGATAAATCATTCTCCGGCGAAGAAAAAGAAATTGATGAAGACAATGAAGAAGAAGCCTGGGGAGATGAGGAAAAAGATGATATCCCAGAAAAACCGTTTAATAACGAGGAGGACTAATAAAAAACCCAGGGTTACCTGGGCTTTTTAAATTATTTCGATAAATCTATGCTTCCCTATCTTGTACACTCCCTTAGTGGCAGGAGCTTCTATATCACTTACTTTCTCGTTTGTAGTTTGATTTGTGATAGCACCGTCTCCAACTAATCTTTTGAAATCTGTTTTTGATTCAACCGTTCCTTCTTTCAAAAATACATCGACTAACAATCCTCCGCCAGAAACTTTCTTTACGTCATCAGGCGTCTCTTTCCTTTGAAATTTATCAACGAATTGCTTTTGAGCAACGTCTGCTTTTTCAGAATCATGGAAAATAGAAACGATTTCGTGTGCAAGGCGCATCTTAGTGTCACGCATACTCACTGTTCCTTCTTTAATACCTTTAATTATTTCCTCAACCTCTTCAATTGGAATCCTTGTAAGGTTGGTAAAGTACATCGGCATCACATCGTCATTTGTACTCATCACTTTTCCGTACATTTCACCAGGCTCTTCCGTTAAATTAACAGTGTTGCCCCAGCTTGAACTCATTTTTCTACCATCAGTTCCATTAATTAATGGTGTCATTACAATATCTTGTCGTTCTTGTTTAAAATGTTCTTGGAGTTCTCTTCCTGCAAGGAGGTTAAACCTCTGGTCAGTACCGCCAAGCTCAACGTCCGCTTCAATTGCAACACTGTCGTATCCCTGCATAAGCGGGTATAACATTTCACGAAGGGAAACCCTCTTTCCTTCGTCTAATCTTTTTTTAATATTCTCTCTGGCGGTAAAGTCGGCTACTGAAAATTGATTTGCGTGTTCTCCAATTTCTACATAGGTTAATTTATGCAGCCATTCTGAATTTCTTCTCTTTTCAACCTTCCCCATATCCAAAACTGCACCCGCTTGTTCAAAATATGTCTTCATGTTGTTTTCAACATCGCTCTTGCTAAGCATTGGACGTTCACTGTCTTTATCTGAAGTGTCTCCAACAACTCCGGTGCCATCCCCAATGATTAAAACTATTTGGTGCCCTAATTTTTGAAAGTCTCTTAATTTAAGAAGAGGGACTGCGCGTCCAAGGTGGAGATTAGGACTTGTTGGATCAATTCCTAACTTAATTCTTAATTTTTTCCCTGAGAGAAGTTTCTTCTTTAGGCTCTCTTTATGAATTACTTCATCTACTCCTCTAGTTAGTAGTTCGTCAATTTTCCTCTCGTCTGTATCTATTTTTTGTTTAAACGAAAACATGCGTAAATACTACACCAAATTAATCTTTCATGGTACCGTTTTATTTAATGAAGCATAAAATACGTAATATTTTCGTTGTTTGTATGGCCCTAGGATTATTCGTCCTAAGCGCCTCTTTTATATGGGTAGCGACTCTTGAAATTCCTACCTTGGACGGTTTTGATAGTCGTACAGTTACTCAATCAACTAAAATTTACGACCGAACTGGAGACGTCCTTCTTTTCGATCTTCACGAAGACATTAGACGAACGGTTGTTCCTCTTGGAGAAATATCTCGTCACTTAAAAAACGCAAGTATTGCTATTGAAGACGCTGAATTTTACGAACACAATGGAATTCGTCCAGCTAGAATATTAAAAGCGGTTTTCGATAACCTAACAGAAGGGAATCTATTGGGTGGACAAGGAGCATCGACAATTACTCAGCAGGTTATTAAAAACACACTGCTAACTACAGACAAAAAGATCTCAAGAAAGGTTAAGGAATGGATTTTGGCTTTAAAGATAGAGCGTATCCTAGAAAAAGATGAAATTTTAGAACTATATTTAAATGAA
>NVTG01000017.1 GCA_002401495.1 Candidatus Kaiserbacteria bacterium | reverse complement strand
GAACTATCACTATCAAAATAAACTAAATAATAAATTAACTTATCACTATTCATTCCATGCTGTCGATGAATGAATTTAAGAAGGCCAAGATAGTTACAGTCACATTGATGAATTTACCCACTCTGATTAAATTGGCAGCAGATTTTAGATATCCAAGTGTGAGAATCACAATAGCTGCAATAAGAGTCATTCCAAGAAGCATCATGAAGAAATGGAAGGTTCCTAAGGAAATAGCCAGCCCGAACACCAAGAGTGATGGAGCAATATCTTTCTCGATTGTTTTCGTAAATGCCCAAAAGATTGCTTTAACATCACCTTCTGGGTTAGTTCTGTATTCAGTTTTCTTGTGAATGATTATTGTGAATACGGAATAGATTATAAAGATGACGTAGATCACCGTGTACCAAATCTTTGAGGTGTCGCGATATTCGTTAGGAGATCCGGCAGTGGCTATTGCAGTTAGATTCTAGGCTAATGTTTCGGGATTGTCCATGGGAGTGTCTGTCATTTTCTTAAATTAATTAATTATCAAAGAATATTTCTAATAAATTTAAAATGGACCTCATTTATCAGCCGCCGAAAATGCTTGCTGACCTTGCAGGGATTCCTCTAGGTAAGTTATTAATTCATATTAGGGCATGTCTTGTACATAATCTCGTTTTTCATTGCTTGGCCATTCGCTCACTCGATGAAGACAATAAATTTACCAATTCAACTTAAGCATTTATACACAATGATAATTGGTCTTTTAATCTAAACATACTGTTATCATGAAAGTAAGAATTTTTTCTCAATTAGGTATGCAATTTTCTATACCAATCGCGGTCTTAGGTTACTTAATATTAACCTTTACTCCAAGAGAGTATTGTCATATAGCTGGAAACATTCTAGCTTCCTGCTTCATGGTAGGATATCACATATACATGGCGCTATATAGTAAGTTCTTCGTGTAACTTTTAAGACTATGGTTAATGGTAAACAGGCATCGATCTTGTCCTTATGATTATGGTCTTTAAAATATCAGCTCTTGGTTATAACATCCGTGATGGAGGCGACAAACTTAAACAAAGTGATCTCTAACCCMGTAAGAATTNATCATCACCCTAAACAGGRCAATKGGAATATCGTKTRTTGAAACGGCCCAATGCAATCGAATATTTCGCTTTTATTTTCTGGATTGGTGGATGTTTGGGGTCTCCATTCTTTGAATATAAAGACTACAATGATTACATGCAAAGGCAAGGTCCATTCAAGAAACTTCCAAACACATTCTGGCCAGCAGCGAAAAGAATGAGCGAAGCTTTTGTTTGCTTATTTTTCTACATAACTCTTTCATTGTTCTTTGATTTAGATTATCTGAAATCTGATGCTTATTATGAATAATCTTGGTACTATCGCTTATGCTATATGTTTGGTTACATTCAAATGAGATTCTTCATGTACTTTTGCGCTTTTGCTTTAGGTGATGTGCTTCTCAACTCATGCGGGATTGCTTATTCTGGTGATGATAAAAATGGAAAACCATAATTTGATAGGTTTTATAACGTTAGATTAATGAATTGTTATGGGTCATACGATCATCAGAAGCTTTATCGGAACTGGAATAGTTCATCTCAACGCTATTTATCCAACTATGTTTATAAAAGATAACTAAAGCCAGGAGCAAAGCCAAAGCTAATAAATTAAATTTCTGCGCTTTTTGTGAGTGCTATTTGGCACGGGGTTTATCCAGGTTATTTTTGGATGTTTACAAATGTCATGTTCTATGATATCTTAAATAGAAAGATCATTCTACACATTGGCTAATTCATTAAAGACATTCCTGTATTGATAAAATATCCAATAATTTGGTAAGTTTTATAAATTATGGTAAAAGGATCTTGCATTGGATTTGCTTACATCATTTAAGTTTGGGATTCTGTTTACTCGAATTTAATCATGTGTGGAGATATTATTCCAGCTTCTATTTTCTTCCTGAAATCATGATTATCGTGGCACCACACATAATATCTCTCATTCCTCTAAGAGACATGCCAATCAAGGCTGGGATAAAAGAAGATTGAATCTTTTTCTTAAATTACTACTTAAACTTTAAATTTACTAAATAATTATATTCATAATGGAACTTTCAGTGTTTCAACCACCGCCATCATAAATACCCAAACTTCAAGTCCAAAAGCTTTATTCTCCAACAATTTAACTCATAGGTAATTTACTCTTTGCTTATCACTTCAGGTCATATGGGCGAAGTAAACTCACTGCAATTTTCAGATAGTGGAACATATCTAGCATCATGTGGTTATGACAAACAAATATATCTATGGGATGTATTTCACCCCGACTGTGAAAACATCGGCGTTTTGAAAGGCCACAACAATGCTGTGATGGATCTATGCTGGAGTGCAGATGCCGAAACTCTCTACACTGCCAGCGCTGACAAATGCGGAAGTGTTTGGGACAACGTCAAACTAAAGCGAGTTCGAAAATTAAAAGGTCATACAGCAGTGGTTAATGGCGTTGATGCTGTTAAAAGAGGACCGGAATTAGTGGCTACATGTGGAGATGACTTTAAAGTACTAATATGGGATGTCAGAGTTAAAGAAGCTGTTATGGAACATCAGGCTAATTATCAAATCACGTGTGTCAAGTATAGTCTGACCAATTAGCAAATTTATTTTGGAGGGGTTGATAATTCTATTAAGATATGGAATCTCTAAAGTGATTAAATCGAAGAAACAATTCTTGGGCACACAGACACAATTACAGGAATCGAAGTATCACATTGTGGAAACTATGTTCTTTCCAATGCGATGGATTAAAGTCTTAAACTTTGGGATGTTAGAAATTTTGTAATTGATGGATAGAGAGAAATTAGAACATTTCGAGGAGCGCAACATAACTTTGAGAACAACCTGTTACGGTGTGGATTCAGTTCTGATGATTCTATGATTTCGGCTGGGTCATCTGATCGCATGGTGTATGTTTGGGATACTGACACGGGAGAGATGCTGCATAAGCTGGGAGGACATGAGGGTTCTGTCAATCAAACATGCTTCCATCCTACTCAAAAAGATTTGATTGCAAGCGGAAGTAGTGACAAGACTGTATATTTAGGATATTTGAAAGATTGAATATTTAGGTGGGTGGGAGGGATTTGTTAATAATTATTAAAGTAAAATAACTTCATAAAACTTTCTCAATAGTAGTCATCATCATTAGCTTGATAGTAAGCGTCGACGTCTTCTTCTGTCATTTTCATGAGTCCCATGAATGAAGAGAATGCTGCTGGGGCGAAAGCTTCAACTTCAACAACTGCAACTCCTTCAACTCCCTACACGATTTTGATTGGTCCAGTAACGGCTGTGAGTGGTTCAGCAGCAAGAGCAATAGTTTTAGCTTGATCATCTCTGAAAGGTTTGAGCAAAAGTTTCTTCAATTTGAGGAAATCAGGAAGATTCTTTCTTAAAAGAGTCTAAAGTGCTTCTGGGATATCATTGATCGATTTGAAATCGAATTTGATCTTCAAGTGCTCTAAAAGTTCTGATCCAACTTCAAGAAGTGGGAGGAAAGGTTCTACCATCTCGGATTTTTGGAGTACTCCAGCAACTGCTTGAAGACCTTTAGCGATCAAGTGTTTGTGGAAGTTGATCTCAAGGTGGATGTTAGCTCCTGTGAAGAACTCTAATTCAAAGTTTTTGTCATTCTCGAGTGCATCAGCAACGTTAACCATTGAGTTGATTTCAAATTTAATAGATTGACTCTCACTAAGCAATTCTTATACGGGTCCAATCATATCAGCCACCATTCCTGCGGGGACGATTTCTTCAAGTCTAGTTCCAATGATAGTTTTTCCTTATCTTTTGACTGATGGCTGAGCAATAGCTTCAACCTTTCCAATGATTTCTCCCTATGCTTCTTCAGGACATCCAGCTTTGGCAAGGAAAGTGGCAGGGTTTGCAAGATTAACAAGTTCTTCAGCATGCTCTTCAGTGTCGGCATCAAATAAGATGACTGGTTTCATGTTTGCTTCAACACCGTACTTCTCCTTGATTCCGTTGAGAACTTCATCAGCTTTCTCTTGTCCAATGTGAACAGTGACTTTGAATTACAAACCAGCGTTGTCCTAATCAACCTCTCCAAAGTTCAAGTCAAGTTGTAGCTTTCTAAGATCTCCAGCTTCCATAAAGATTCAATTTATTAAATATATTTAAAGATATTTTGTTCATTTAGGTTAGTAGGACAGTAGCATATCATTTGTCCAAAGCTATGAATCGAGGTCTCGCACTGCTGATCTCACGCTGACATCGCCAACTGTCTCTAACGACACGGACTTCGCTGGGAAGAGAAAATCAACTGCTGATCCAAGCCCAGGGACTTTTGAAACGATCTGCGTATTAGCATGATATCCAATATCCACCAGTAATTTGAGTGGAATAGACCATCCTCTCTCCTTCTTATTGTATACAAACCCAGGTCTAAGAATAGTAGTCTACAACTCCAAACACTCCTCCATCAAAAACTTCTCCGCTTTAAGCTTTGTAGTAATATAATCATGTAAAAACGGAGGAGCCTTCTCACTCGAAATCATAATAAACGAACGTTTTAACTCAGATGATGGAGTTAGAGAATTAAAATGTTACGAGATAGTTCTCGCTGTTTCATAATTCATTGATTCGTATGAGGTGGCTGGCGTACGACCTGGAACAAGAGTACCGACAGTATGGATCACAGAGTCACACTCTGCTAGTTCAGCAGGATAGGAATCTGTGTCGAGACAATCTCCTTACACGTACTTTATGTTGGGGATGGCAAGCATTGAGTCTTCACGAGCTTTTCCTGATCTTGACATGGAATAGAATTGATGTTCCGGGTATTTGTTAGCTCCAAGCTTTAAGATGTAGTTGCCGATGTAACCTGATCCGCCTGTCACTAAGATTTTCTATGATTGCATTTTAAACTATAAACGATTAAAAAGATCAATAACACGTTCAAATATGTTTCGATATGAAAAAAATATATCATACTTTAGTGTGATGAAGAACTTAAAATCAGCTAAATGAATAATTAAATCAATTATTTTCGAT
>NVTG01000016.1 GCA_002401495.1 Candidatus Kaiserbacteria bacterium | reverse complement strand
AACACGATCTGCTGGCTTGAGAAAATCCTAATCCTCAATACTAACCTTCTCCAACTCAATCTTAGTCAAAGGCACGTCTTGCCCGTCTTTGTCGGCCAAAGCGATATTGTTGACAATGTCCATGCCCTCAACGACTTTACCAAAAATCGAGTGATTGCCATCGAGCCAAGGAGCCGCCGCAACTGTAATAAAAAACTGACTGCCGTTAGTATTGGGTCCAGAATTGGCCATTGATAGATATCCGGGAGCGTTGTGTTTGAGCTCCGGGTGAAACTCATCTTCAAATTGAAAACCTGGTCCGCCAGTACCGCTTCCGAGAGGACATCCACCTTGGATCATAAAATCTGGAATAACCCGGTGAAATGTGAGTCCATCATAATAAGGACGCGAAGCTTTCTCGCCGCTATCTGTATCGGTGAATTCCTTGGTTCCCTTGGCCAGGCCGACAAAATTTTCGACCGTCTTTGGAGCCTTGTCTGCATAGAGTTCAATTTTAAACTGCCCCATAGATGTTTCAAAAATCGCGTGCATATATTTAGTCCTTTGCTAGATTCCATTTAATGTCGCAATAGGCTAGCTTGCGTGCAGCACTCGGTCAAGGCTGTGAAGCTGAGTCTCTCATAGATCTAACTTGGCATTACTTGGTATTGCAGGATTCGTTTGATTTTTTTATTTTGTCATTTGGTAACGGAGAGATCTTCTGCCTCTGAGTGCGACGTCGGCACGGCACGCAATTCAAGTGCCGATAAAAACGGTCAAAAAAAAGCAGAGACACGCCGTACCAACGTTCCACTCAGGGGCAGTAGGCAACTCTAATTGTTTAAATGGGGCCGAGTAGGTCAGTTAAGATCAACAGATAGTGCGTTTTGCCATCGAAGGATCGAGAACTTCCAAAACCGAAAAAACTTCTTTCATCTGATCGCGAAGCGATTGCTCTAGCTGAGCGGGGTCTTCGGCCAACAGCCGGGCGACACGATCAAAACGGCCTTGTTCAAAAGACAACACAGAGCCGGGCTGCCTTGTGCAGAGCTGATTGAGTTGTTCCATCGTGCGTAAAAACAAGTAGTGCTCGCTTAGCCGGTGTGATTGAATGCGCCAGTCAGGATTCTGTCCAGCCAGTGCTTCGATACCGCCAAGAGTTGAAGCGTCTTCAGGCATAACTTCCTGGCAGATACAGGCAATTTGTACCGAAAACTCGATATCGACTAACCCACCAGGGTGGTATTTAAGATTGATATCGTTCGGATTTCGACATTGGTTTTCATTTTTGAGTTGCGTACGAATTTTTCTGAGAACCAGCAAGTCTTCTGATGAAAATCCGCGTTGAATCACTTCGATACCGGGTTCGGTTTTCGACTTCTGTAAGAAGCGTGATTTTAAGTAGGCTTGTCTTTCCCAGGGTTGTGCATCGAAGCGTAGATATCGTAGTAAAGCAGCTTCCGAAACGATGATCGGTCCCGATTTTCCAGAGGGCCTCAGCCTAAGATCTGTCGAGTAGATACTGCCACCGCGCGTGCGGGTTGAAAGAGTGCTCAAAAACCTGCGCGCCAGTTTATGAGTATTCTGGTCAACTTCACTTTCTGTGACCAGTACGAAATCTAAATCCGATTGGAATCCCAATTCGTGTCCGGCCCATTTGCCCATGCTTAAAATTTTTATAGATTGCTCTTTGAGATCTAGCTGTTTTTTGACCAAATTGAGTAGCTCACAGCAAATTTCATCAGCATTTTGAGAGAGCGATGCCAGTAACATAGAAATATTTCTCTGCGGTAAAAAATCATTTGCAGAAATGAGTTCGGTGATCAGGCGTTTATCGGTCAGAAACTCGAGCGCCTCGTCAAACTCTTCGGGAGTGGGATCGCTTCGACGCAAAAAAAATGCATCCATCAGCTCCGGACGCGAAGAGAGAATTCCACCGAGGTAAGGCGATGCGGACAATAGAAATGCTAGGTCTCTGATCAGAGCTGGCTCTCGATTGAAAAGTGTGTAAAAAGAGGCTTTGGCTCGAGTGGCTGTCATGAAATCAGTGAGCAAGTGCAGAGCTAAGTCTTTATCGAGCGAAAGCTTTGAAAGTTCATCGAGAAATTGAGAAAGAAAAGAAAGCCGCGCCTTTTCATCTCGTAAAAAGGATCTTGAACGCGCTTTCGTTTCGATGAGTTTTGGCCAAACTGTTTCGATTGACTGTTCACTAAAGTCCTTTTCTCGCAGCCAGCAAGATTGTTTTTCTTTGTCTATCGGAAAAGAAAATTTCTCGTCTTTGGATGAACCAAGAAGAGCTGACACAAAAGTATCAACCTTTGTTGTCAGGTGCTGGAGCTGATCGACAGATGTGTTTTTGAAAACCCAAGGGTCTGCATCGAATGCAACGGTGTGTGTCTGTTGGTCATTGATCGCTTGAATTCGATTTTCTAAATCGCGCAGACGCCAATAGGACTCGATCAAAAAGGAACTATCCTTCTGCGGCAGCAGCCTTAACCGCGCAAGAGTTTTCAGCGCATCCTCTGTTTTGGATATCTGCAACTCGGGAATTTTTCCGCCATGTATAACCTGCATGGCGTGGGTGAATAATTCGATATCTCGAATTCCTCCGGGATGCAGCTTCAGATTGAAATTGTTTTCGTCGTTCTGAAAACTGGCATGTATTTCTGGACGTAGTAACTTGAAATCTTCAAAAAGAGTGTAGTCAATAAAACGTTTATAAGAAAATTTTCTAGCGAATTCAGCAACCCATTGAAGTAAATTTTTTTGACCAAAAAGAGGTTTTAGTCGAACAAAAGCCATCCTTTCCCAGGTTTCTGAATAGTTGCCGTAATAGTCTTCAAACTGCTCTTGTGAGGAAATGAATGGGCCGAGCCGGCCTCCTGCACGTAGGTCAAAATCTAAGCGCAAAGCAAAGCCAAACTCGGAGGGGCGATGCAGGAGTTTTTGAAAGACCTGAACAGGCTGCTTATCGTACATTCCGTCTTCGGACAAAATCATTAAATCGACATCAGAACTTAGATTTAACTCTCCTGCGCCGAGTTTTCCGAGTGCGAAAATAGCTAAGGGTTGATCGTCCAAACCAGACTCACGCCAGGCGATTTCAATGAGGTTTTCGGCTTGCCGACTCCAAAAGGCACAACTTTCGCTGGCTTTGCACTTGTCGAAGAAAATACTGTAGGTCGTACGTAGCCAGGCCTCGTGTCGTTGTCGTCTAATCTGTTGATCTAGATCAGAGGTTTTTCCTTGAGCAGCTGATTTTATAAGATGTTGGTATCTTTTTACTGAAAAAAGATCTTCTGAAATCTTTCGATGCTCACTTGGCGAGTAACTTGAGAGCTCAGGAACTCTATCCAACTATCTTACTCAGCTGTTTACTCAACATTGGTTGACCACT
The DNA here is from genome assembly GCA_002401495.1 of Candidatus Kaiserbacteria bacterium. The sequence continues at coordinate 1,712 of NVTG01000016.1, read as the reverse complement.
TGGGTTTGTAATAGTTGACCTTATCGAAAGTAATTCGTCTTTCTCCACTTCCGTCAGCGTTAACAATATAGAGTTGCTTTGTCCCAGTTCGATCGCTGACGAACATCACATGCCTTCCATCGGGCGAAAATGTCGGATCTTCGTTGTTAGAAGACTTACCATTCTTGAATTTTTTTGATGTCGTCAGTCTAATTAGGTCATGTCCAGTATTTTTCATCAAAAAAATATCGAAGTGACTTCGCCCAGGAACGAATTTGTCCATTCCTGCAAAAGCAATATCCTTTCCATCTGGAGACCATGAAGGGCTCGCATTGTACCACCCAGCGTAAACAATTCTTTTGGGTAATCTGGCCATGCGTTTTAGTTTTTTGCTGTAGCGTTTTTTGACTTCCATAGTGTAGATCATAGGGCGACCACTTCGGTCTGAAGAAAAAGCAACATGTTTGCCGTCGGCACTTAATGCTGGCTCGACATTCATGGAGCGGCGGGGACCCTTTGTGTAGCGTTCAACAATTTTTCCAAGCYGAGTGATACGAAATATATTAGGAAYTCCATTTTTTGAAATAGTTAACAAAAGATCTTTGGTGTTCGGTAAAAAAGCCGCGCCCGAGTTGATTCCGCGCACAGAAGAAACAAGCGTTTTTTTGCCCGATTTTAGGTCATGTAAAAAGAGATCGGCATTTCTTGATTTTCTTTTTGGGTGCCAAGCAAAGGATGTATAGGCAATTTTTTTATTGTCGTTCGACCATGTCGGAGAAATTGAGATAGAGCGGTGTTTGGTGATCTGTTTGATATTTTTACCATCCCAATCCAAAATGAAAATCTCTTTGTTGCGTCCGCCTGCGCGATCCGAAGAAACAACAATGCGACTTTCAAACATCCCCCTTTTACCCGTCAATTTCTCGAGAACATCGTTTGCAAACCGGTGGGCAATTTTTCGAAGGTACTTCTTGGAATTTTTATATCGCTTGCCGAAGATGAGGCTGCGCGAAGGAACGTGATAAACATAGGCTGTCATTTCAATGTCGCCAGCCTCTAGGCGAAAACCAGCCTTAATTAAAAATTCAGTTTGTATGGAGGACCAGTTTTCAAATTCAAAACCTCGTTCTTTATCGGCCATTTTTGGTTTGAGACCTGTTTCGTTCGTATTTTCAATAAAAGCTGATTTTTTGACAAATTGAAAATACGAACTCACTTCGAGGTCATTGAAAATCGTTGAGTAAAGCTCTTGTTTAATTCGACGGTAACCTTTGTTAATAGATGAGCTGCCAAAAAACTGCAACGGTGGAACAGCGACGAGCGAGCGTTTAATATGGGCTTTGCCGACACTAATATAGATTTTTTTTGAAAAGGCATGAGGGGCGAAACCCAAAGTGAGTACAACGAGAACGATAGACAGGTATTTCATAGTCTAATTTTGTCAAAATGCTTCGAGAAAGACCAGCTAAAACTGAGTAAAAATTGAAGGAAAGGGCCTCATCTTACCTGGAAGCTCAACATAGGGTAGATGCATCGCATGTCACCAACACAGCCCATAGGATTCTTCAACTGGTAAAATCAAACTAGAAATTACTGGAGGTACACTGTCGCTTTTCCCTTCTCCAATTCAACCGAAATATGATCTCTAAGAGAGGTGGAAAGTGAAATGCCTATATAGTCAGCCCTAACAGGATATGTGTTGTGACGGCGGTCCACCATTACCAGGGTTCTCA
>NVTG01000015.1 GCA_002401495.1 Candidatus Kaiserbacteria bacterium | reverse complement strand
CTTCAAACCCTTCCAGCATTTCCCAGGGCACATCGGGCACGTTGACGTTCAAAATGGAATCAGCCGGCCGCATAAAATATGGATAGGCACCAAGTAAATATTCTCGTTATTATAGCTCACCCATGTTGAATCGTCTGTGTCAGAGTCCCAGAAACATCTGCACCCAATCCTAACTCCTTGTCCTTTGTTGTCGCCGATGATCACTTGCACGAGATATTTGTAGCGCTTATCTTTCTAGAGGGTTTTAAGTTTTTGTTTAACTTCATCAGCGATTTCTTTCGTCCAATTGGAAACTTGATCAGTCAAGTATGTTTGGTTTTTTAGTCTATCCTCCACGATCTTTTCGATCAACTCTTTGGCTTCAGATGGTCGGAATTTGTCCTTGAATGGGGGTCTGATCTAGTAGGTTCTATTTGATTGCGCTCCTCCTTTCTTTTACATATTTAATCCGTTATATGAAACAAGTTCGAGTATAAGAATTGGTAGAGTTCATAAGCTAGAATCCTCTCAGAATTAATTATAATATTTGATTTAATTCGAAAAACAATGAGCACTACACTCAAACTATCAGTTCAAGAAGGGGAAATCATTGAGGTGGAGAAGGACATCATCATCAAATCATCTTTGGTTCAATCAATGATTGACGACAGCTCAGACGCGGATGAAGTCATCCCGCTACCCAATGTGAAGAAAGCCATCCTGACCAAGATCATCGACTTCTGCAAGTATTCAAAAGACAATCCTACTCCAGAGATCGAGAAACCACTCAGATCAAGCAATCTTGCTGATGTTGTTCCACAATGGTACGCAAACTTTGTTGAGTTGGAACAAGAGGTGCTCTTTGAGCTCATCTTGGCTGCCAACTACATGGATATCAAGTCACTGTTGGAACTCTCTTGCGCCAAAGTTGCCAGTATGATCAAGGGCAAGAGCATTCCGGAAATCAGAAAGTTCTTCAACATTGAGAACGACTTCACACCAGAAGAAGAGGCCCAGATCATCGAGGAAAACAAATGGGCAGAAGAAGCATTTTGAGAGAGTTAATGATTTTACATAAAAATTTAAGTATGTCTTTTTCTTTTCTTTGAAGTTACCTACTCCTGTCATCTGATCAAATCTGAGTCACTTCAAATGTTGGGGTCTAAAACTTTACTTTGCCAATTCTGAAAATGAATCCGTAAAGTTTTCTTGATTCAATTCTGAGAGACGTACTGGGGGAGTTGCCAAATCTTCCTCGTATTTAATAAGTATTAAATATCTATTTCTCCGACCAATCATCTCAAATTCCGAACTCGCTGCTATCTGATTTGCTCTAATAGCTTTCTTAGTTCTCATCCTTAATTTCATAAGATACGCCGTGAATGTTTTCAATATGACTGCTTCCAGTGTTCTGCATTGATCTGAATTTGCTGCGCTCCACTCCCTGCGTTCCTTGATGGACTTCGTAGTGAGGCAAGGACTTTGTGGAAATTGTGTGGACAGAACTTTGGTTTCCCAATTTAGAATTCATAGCAGATCTTTATCTATTATGATATAAATTAAGCCTGTTGCATTTTTCTTAAAAATGAAGCGATTCATTATTCATGCAATGATTCTGGAAACAGTTAACTTCAATGGAACTTACTTAAACAGCAATAGAGGCAGTGGAGAGCCTACGGTCATGCCTCTTTTATTACTAGATCCTTAGTTCATGATCTTCCCTCTACAACTCTCCTTGACTGCAACAGCTGAGAATGTTTTTCACAATCTCACTGGATTTGATAAGGTTAAAGGAACTTACAGCAACGAGGGAGATCTTGGATTTACAGCAGTCAAGGACTACTCTGACATTTTTACCTATAAGACTTAATTTAATAATCTAATTCATTTCACTTTTCTGAAGTTTTCTTATTTCAGAAACCAGCCCTACCGTTCTTTTTAAAAGTTTTGCTACAAATTCCAAGTCTTCTATATTTGCCTTGGCGTCATTATGAATAATCTCAAATCAATTCTTCCTCCTACCGGAAACAATTCCACGATTCCTAGAAATAAATAATCTAAAAATACAAAACACCAAAATCTCCCCAAACAAATCCCGCGCCATCACAACCAAGACACATAACCTTCCCCTTCCATCAACAATCTCAACCCCATCCCAACCAACCCCGAAGTGCTACTAATTTTCAAATAAGATATTCAAGATTCCTCCCAACAATTAAATTCATTTAATTTACTTAAGTAACTTATTTTTCAATTAATATTGCTTCTACAGATTGTATCCGCTGTTGCTGTTGCTACTTGTCTTCTTTGCTTTCTTCAATGGATTCGGCTGGTTTGAGGAATAGTTTGGTGTTAGGTGGGTGGGTTTCTTGTCGGGTTGAGTGGTTGGGATGTTTGGCATGTAACCACCTGTGAGACGACGGGATGATGTTTGAGTGTCGTGGAGGAGGAGGGTGGATTTGTTTGTGGGTTGGTCTGTGCCAGTGCCACAACCTTCCATCATGCTTTGACTTCCGATGTTTGGTTTTTCTATACCGCCTCGGATTAGGAGGACGGAGGTGGATCTGTTGCTGTCGCCTAATCGTCCTAGCATTCCATTACAATTTTCTTTTTATTAAGTTAGAGGAAGTTTCACAACTTTATTCACCAAATCTTTCTTCTTTTATTAAATAGAGTACGGATGGAAATCTTTCTCAAATGAGAAATGTTTCTTTTTCTCTTATGGATTTTGAGGTTAATAGTCGAAAGACATAGGAGCAACTTCATTAAAATGCGACCCATTTCTCAAAACCTAATTAGAAGAATATTATCTTTGTAGATCTAATTGTTTTCTAATCATAGCCAGTTATGATTGTGATTTAGATGAGAGCTCTTCTTTTGGGACTATGTTGTTGGAATTTATATTTTTAGTGAAGGGAGCGGCGTGGTTTATGAACTCTATTTTGTCTAGGGTGCATGAAGACATTTATTTCTCTCCTCCCATCCTCTCACTCTACATACTTATGTATTTAACACTCTTCTTGATATCTTTCTTCTTTTTGCATTCTGCAATAGTACTCATCCCCTAGCTCTGTTGTACAGCCATGCTTTAATTATGTAGCTTCGATCTCCCCTACGTAACCAAACTGGCAGAAGGTTTCTACTAAATATTCTACCCTGAAAGATTAAACTCATTAGAAATACTCTAATTACCAATTTAATGTGGCAACAACAGAGCAGGATTAGAGATATGATTAGAAGCCCTTGATCTCTTAAACCTCACATTGATATTAAGATTATCTACTGAACGAGATTTATGCAATGGTGGATCATCTGTGGTGGTGGGACCTTGACTTGATTTTAGATTCTTGCGACCTCCACCACCGCCGCCACCACCTCCACCACCAGAACCAAGATATGTTTCTTTTTGCTTTTTTGTGCGTTTTTTCTTTAGTTGGTGAGGGGCGTGGAAGAGGGATTGAGCTGCGAGGGTTGCTTCGTTCTTTTTGGAATGGACGTCGAGTGATGTTTAGGAATTTCTACCGCTGACCATTGTGTTGACTAGCTTGTCGTAGATTAGAGCTGCGCTTTAATCACCTTTCTTTTCTTTATTAAATCTTTATGTCAAATTTTACTATACACTATTCAATGCTCTTAAAGAATTAAACTATCCAGAACAATTCAAAAACTATTTTTATTTTTTATTAGTAGTCTTTGCTTTCCCTACTTCCTTTCCACCACCACCACCAGCCTCAGTACTTTAATTTTACCTTAACTTCTTCCCAAAGTTATATCCCAATCCATTCTTCGATCCAACTGACCCCACTGCTGTTGCAGCTGCTGTAGACACAGTATTTCTATTAGAATGATATCTTTATTTAACACTAGAATTACTATCATTAACTTGAGCGACAGTTGAAGTGGCGGTAGCAGCAGTAGTAGTAACAGCAGGCATAAAGAGATGACTTAAAGAAACACTATTACTTGAATTTAAACAAGGACTTTTAGAATGATGGCTAAGTTTAGCTTTCTTTTTTGGYTTGGATTTWGAGGTGTTGCCTGCAGTAATTGAACCGTTGCTACGTTTGGTTTCACGTTGAGTTGGATTGGCTGTGTTATAGTTTGAATATGAATTCTCTAATTTTGATTTTGTTAGATTTAAACATGAATTGTTGAAATTTGTGGTGAACTCGAGGGATCCTACTGCTGTGCTTTTTGTTCCCATTAGGGAATTTGTTGATTGAAAGTTGTCGGCTACTGAATGATATTCGACGAGATTCTCTTTGTTTTTTGGTCTTTGTAATGGCATGTTTATTGAATTTTCTGTTTTTTGTTTTTTGGATGGTTTTTACTTTTCTGTTGGAATGGTGGATTAGAGTTGAGCTGTTCCGTGGTGAGTGGAACCATTTTGGTTGGTGGGTTAGAGCTTTTGCTTTAGACCTTGAGCTGCATTACTACGATGACTTTTGTACTATCCAACACCTCCATCATTAGTAATATTTTGATTAATTTCAAGAATTTTAGGACTTTAAGCACCAACTTAATTCAAAGATCGCGATTCAACTGACGAATGAGTGACATTTTCATTATGTTATGATTTCATAGTACTACCCCTCCTCTCCTACTTTTCTTTCTTAAAACAATCCTCAAAGAACCCATAAAGCGTCATAAATGACTATTCAATATCCTCCATCTCATATTGCGTCAATTCCGCCAAATAAGTATTCCAAATAGGAATAATATTGTTAACTTTCCTTGCACAAGCAATACATGCTGATGCTAATATAGTTGGTGGGAATTGTTTTAATTCATATACCTGAGCTCAAAGATCAGAGAAGAATTCAGCATATTTCTTTACACATCTAACTGTCTTTGCATCGATTTCGAAAAGGATGCTTAGAGTGGAATTTGAATGACGACCTTTTCCGTTATTCTTCTTAGGGATTTGACGGTCACTTTCGAACATTATTCCTTGGCCGAGGAGGGAGTATAGGGCGTGTAAAGGGGTTATCACCATTAATTCCCAGTTGAGTAGGGAGAGTATCTCAGCTTCACAATCAGTTATCTTGGAATAACTGTATTGATTTTTTGTCGCCTTTTAGAAGTCTTTTATGAGAGGGATATTGTCGTCTAGTTCGTCGTATTTGGCTATTGGAGTTAGATTAAAAATTGAGGTAATTTTTTTATTTTTCTTTAGGTCCTCGATATTCTCAATTAAATCTTTTGATAAAACTAT
>NVTG01000014.1 GCA_002401495.1 Candidatus Kaiserbacteria bacterium | reverse complement strand
CTGCGATTGTGGCTTGGTTTTACTGTTAAAGCGCTGCACTGTCTTACGATCTGCAGACACTAAGTATTTGTAAAAGTTCCAGTTAGGTGAGCTTGTAACTTCGTTTAAATGTTTGAATATGGGGTTTGCATCACTTCCGCGAACGGCACTGGTAGCCAACATATTAAAAGTCACCCCATAATTGATGAAACATACTTTTGCAGTGTCTTTTTCATCGTCTTCTTCTTGGAAAAAGTCATCAGATGGAAAACCCAATACAACTAAGCCCTGGTCTTTGTATTCCTTATGGAGAGCTTCTAAGCCTTCAAATTGACCTGTAAAGCCACAATTACTTGCGGTATTGACGATTAAAAGTGGTTTGTTTTTGAATTCGCAAAAATTAATAGACTCTTTCGAACGCAATTTCCTCATCGTAACATTGGTGAAATCGTCACATTGGCTGCTTGCTTTAGGCGCTTCTGCGGCTTCAGTGGTTTGTGCTGCAAGGTTTGTTGTTATTAGGCCTGCTGCAAGTAACAAGGCATATTTATACATAGATATTTCCCGCTAGTTATTTGTGTTGAATATACGCTAATATGCGGCAAAGTGATCATTTAATTTCAGCTATTTATGACGATTCGAAAAGCAACACAAAACGATTTAACTGACATAGTCGCTATTTATAACGAGACCATTCCTGGGCGTATGGTAACCGCAGATACAGAAGAGGTATCGGTTGCAGACAAACAAGCTTGGTTTGAAAGTCACACAGAAAAAAGACCGATCTTTGTTTTTGAGCAACAAGGTAAAGTGCTCGCTTGGTTAAGCTATAAGTCTTTTTATGGCCGCCCAGCCTATGATGGTACTGTTGAAATTAGCATTTATATCACACAACAAGCTCAAGGGCAGGGGCTTGGAAAACAATTGCTTACATTTTCAGAACACCATGCAAAAACGCTCGGCATTAAGGTTTTGTTGGCCTTTATTTTTAGTCATAATCTACCAAGCATAAATCTGTTTAATCGTTTTAATTACAAGGTCTGGGGAGAACTTCCTGAGATTGCGATTATGGATAATAAAGCATACAGTCTGACAATTTTAGGTAAGCGTTTAGACAGTTAATTCGTTAAAAGCTAATAAAAAATGCGGTACAAATTGTGACCCATTGCGATTTTAGGCTACGCTAAAATAGGTATTTATTATTAAGCGAGTCTAGTCTACTGTGCGAAGAATTTTAATTGTTGATAGCAATAGTGTTTTAGCAATGCGGGTCAAGGTTCTACTTGAGCTCATTGGTTGTAGGGTTGAGCTATTACATTTTGCAATGGTCGATGATGCTGTTTTAGAGCAAGACTTTGATCTTGTGGCTGCGTCTCATGGTGTGCCAACCACAGTTATTAAAACGCTAATGGGAGTGTTCTCACAAGAGCACTTCATGCTTTTAGCGCCCAAAGCGCAACGTAGTGATTTGCTAGAACATTTTAGTGAAGTAAATCGCTTGTTACCTAATGCTGTGGTGATTTACCCCTTTTTTGCAAATAAAGAAATTAGCTCTTTATTAGAGGGGGTGCTTGAGTTAGAAAGTAACAATATTCTTCAACTTCCTACAGTACTTCTTGTTGACCATAGCGCAGAACGTTTGGCTCAAGTTGCCCTAAATCTCAAAGGGGCACATATTAAAACTTACACCGCAGATAACACAGCATCAGCTCTGGATGTTTTTAAAGAGCACAATATTGATTTACTCATCAGCGATTTTACTTTTCCTAATGGTACAGGCCTTGAGCTCTTTAATAAGCTCAAAACACATCAGCCAAATAGTCGTTGCTTGCTTTATACCTCAAAGCCTGACCAAGTCTCAATGGTAGCGGCTATTCGCCAAGGGGTGGAAGATGTTCTTATTAAGCCGGTTGATGATAATAGTTTATTGCAATCAGTACATAAACTTTGGCAAACCGAATTATTAAGACGCCACAACACTGAATTAGTTGAGCGTTTGCAAAATACCGTTGATGCACTCATTGAAAAAGACAGTTTACTTCGGGTCATTTTTAAACATACCCCAGATGCCATTATTTTATTTGAACGCGGTGGTAAGGTTATAGAAACTAACGACGCCTGTGAGCAGCTTTTTGAAAAACCGTTAAAAGAGTTTGAGAATTGCTCGGTATTTGAGTTTTTTGATGTTGCTTCAACTGAGCGAATTAAAGATAAGATCGCGACTTTAAATAAGAACCGTCAGTTTAGTTGTGACTTGCGACTACTCAAGAAAAACGGCAGCGAGGTACCTTTAGTTGGCTCGTTTAACGAAATTGATCATCATGGTGAAATAGCATTAGCGGTGATCTTTAAAAATGTAACGCACCTTAAAGAGAAAGAAGATTTACTCGTTGAAGCTAAAGACTTACTTGAAGAAGAGGTTAAAGCACGTACCGCACAGCTAGAGCATGCTAAAAATGTTGCTGAAGCAGCAAGCCATAGTAAATCTGAGTTTTTGGCTAATATGTCTCATGAGCTAAGAACCCCCATGCATTCAATTCTTAGCTTTGCTCGGTTTGGGCTTGATAAGGTTGCCAACGACGATTTAAGTAAAGACAAGTTAAACAAATACCTATCGAGAATTGAGCAAAGTGGTGAACGATTATTGTCGCTTCTAAATAACTTGCTCGATCTATCGAAACTTGATGTCGGGAAATTCCCGTTCAATCCGCAAAAGCATAACTTAAGCAATATTATAAAAACTAGTATTGATGATGTGTCAGGCACAGCCCTTGAAAGAAATATAGCAATTCGGCCGATAGGTTTTGAACAAGGTATTGTGCTTGATTGCGACGAAGAACAAGTGAACCAAATTATGCGTAACTTGATAGGTAATGCACTGAAATTTAGTGAACCGAATAGTGAAATTGATATTAGTTTAGCGGTCAATGAGCAGATGGCCGAAATCGCTGTTATTGACCGAGGAATAGGTATTCCTGAACAAGAGCTCGAAAAGATTTTTGCTAAGTTTGAGCAAAGTAGTAAAACCAACAGTGGTGCGGGAGGCACCGGGCTTGGATTAGCTATTTGTCGTGAATTTGTAGCCTTACATCAAGGCACTATTTCGGCAAGTAACAATGAGTACGGGGGCGCCACTATTTTGGTGCGGTTACCCTTAGAAATAGACTTGCCGCAACACTTGGCAAACGAGCAGCAATCTATATCGATCAATTAATAAAAGGGAAGAGATAATTATGGCCTTGAAACGTATTTTAGCGGTAGATGATGAACCATTTAATTTAGAGATAATTGAAGAGATCTTAGAGGATCTTGAATTTGAGTTGAAAATGGTTAATAGCGGCCCTGAATGTTTAGAAGTCGTAGAGAAGTTCGACCCACAAGTGATTTTACTTGATGTGAGTATGCCACAAATGAGTGGTTATGACGTATGCCGTAAGCTGAAAGAAAACCCTAATACGCAAAAAATTATTGTGATGTTTGTCTCAGCCAGAGGCACTGTTGAGGAGCGCATGGAAGGCTACTCCGTCGGAGCAGAAGACTACATTGTGAAGCCATTTAGCCATAATGAGCTCAAGCTTAAGCTACAGCATTTAAATCAAGTGCTGATTGAAAAAGAATCGCTAGAACAGCAAGTTGAAGATGCGACTTCAACTGCATTTAATGCTATGGCAAATAGCAGCGAAATGGGTCAAATTGTTAACTATATAGAGCATATAGGCTCGATTGATAATGAACAAGAACTCGGTAGAGCCTTTTTAAATTGCCTAAGCGCATTTGAGTTGCAAAGTAACGTTGAGTTTCGGTTACATAATGAAATATTACATTTTTCGGTGTCGGGTGTGTGTTCGCCAATTGTGATCGAGCTGTTTGAAATGCTGAAAAGTAAAGGGCGTTTGCATGAGTTCTCAAATCGGATTTTAGTTAACTATGAAATGATTAGTTTGCTTATCTTGAACATGCCGGAGCAAGATCCAGATAAACACGGTCGAATTCGAGATCATATTTGCTTTTTAGTGAGTGTTACTGAGCAGCAGCTTAAAGCGATTATTACAAAAAAAGAGCTCCTTGAGCAGCAACAACAATTGAATGATGCCGTGAGTAAGGTGCATAGTAAATTTACTGGCTTGATTGAGCTTTTAAACGAGAACCGTATCAATAACGAAGCGATTTTTAAGCAGCTTCAAGAAGATTTAGAGCAACGTATACCGACCATGGGCTTAGATGAAGACCAAGAGGTGTTTATCTACCAAAAGGTCGACGAAACCATTCAAAACTCAGTGGCCCGTGAAGAGTCGGTTAAAGGCGTAAAAGTGGCTTTTAAAGAGATTGAGAATGACCTATCGCAATTATTAAAACGATAGAGTAAAGCTAGCTATCAAGCATCTCTTGGCAGACCTTTTTCAACAATACGAATTAAGCGCGCAGTTTTACGAAGCTTTAACTGGAGCTTATTTTTTTGTTGAGCAAGTGCCCACTCGATATGCTCTGCGACTAAAGGCGTGGCTGTTGTTAACCTTTGCTCTAAAGCCTCGATTATTTGCTCGTGGTAATCAGCGTTACCCAGTCCTACTGCCAGATTTCTTAACCAACGCTCGTGGCCAACCCGGCGAATAGGGCTGCCTTCGGTATTTTTAAGAAAGGTTGCTTCATCCCATGCAAATAAAGTCAGTAAGTCTTGATCTTTAAGCTGCTTTCTTGGGTGAAAGTCAGCTTCATCGGTGAGCTGACCATAGCGATTCCATGGGCACACTAACTGGCAGTCATCACAGCCATAGACGCGATTACCTAATAGTGGGCGATACTCTTCTGGAATAGCGCCTTGCAACTCAATAGTAAGATAAGAGATACATTTACGGGCATCAACTACATAAGGCTCGACAATTGCACCAGTTGGGCACAGTGTCATACAGGCAACACATTTACCGCAACCTTCAAAACTATTTTCTTCATCAATAGGCAGCGGTATATCAACAAACAGCTCACCTAAAAAAAACCAAGATCCCGCTTCTTTATTGATTAATAAACTATGTTTTCCACGCCAACCTAAGCCTGCTTTTTCGGCCAGTTGCCTTTCAAGTACAGGGGCAGAGTCAACAAAAGGACGAAAACCGAGCTGGCCAACTTGTTGCTCTATTTGCTGGCCTAACTTTTTCAAACGGTTACGAATTAACTTGTGATAATCACGACCTAATGCATAGCGACTGATGTACGCTTTGTCGGTTTGTTTAAGGTTTTTAGCAAAACTCGCATCAGGCGGCAGGTAGTTCATT
>NVTG01000013.1 GCA_002401495.1 Candidatus Kaiserbacteria bacterium | reverse complement strand
CAAAACCCCTCTGTATGGAGAGACAAAAGAAATCAAATATCATTAAACTACGGATTAGCCCCTCTATCAACATGTAAATGATCCCAACAACTAGGATACGGTCCACTAAACGAATTATTCAAATTCTTCCCTTGTGCTATATCCCTTTCTTAATCCCCTTTACCTCCATCCTCTTCAAACTCCGACTCATCATCCTCCTCTTCCCCACTCTAATAATCCTCTAAATCACCATCATTCATCTCTACATCGCTCTCATTTAATTTACTCATCTCTCCCATAAAGGAAGGGTTATCTTCTTCTTAATCACCAAATTCTTGATGCATCTTTTATTGATGAAGGTATTCTTTTAACTCTGATTCCGACATTTTGTAGTCGTAACTGGGATCACTATCGTCAGGGACATTGTCTGCTTCGTTTAGCCAGTAATGGTCGAGCATTTCTTTTGCTGTGGCACGTTAGGTTGGATACCATGTTAGCATTGGAGTGAGAAAATTTGCAAGATCTGTTGCGTCTTTTTCTTTTATATGATATTTTTCCATCAACACTTTTTTTATTGGCCAATAATTCAATCCGCGGATGTGTTTTAGATGGCCGCTTTTATCAAAATATCTTTTTGCGTTCTTTCCGCTTAAGGCGAAGTTCTTGGGCATTCTTCCTAGAAGTTCCATCATCTGGGCCAAATGATCATCATCTTTGTCGTAGTATTAACCTTTGCGAGGTTCGAATAGAAAATCTCCTGTTATCATTTCAAAGATAGTACATGCAAATGACCAGATATCAGCACTTGTTCCATACCTTACTCCGATTATTGTTTCAGGTGATCTGTACTGTCTCGTTTGAATTTCACTTGAAAAATGGTGATAGGTCCAGCAGCCATTGCCTAAATCACACACTTTCAAATTAAAATCTTTTGATAGCTTAGGACCTCTCTTTTCTGCTTTAATTCTCTGTTCCTCTTCGTCATCAACTTTCTTAGAATCCAAAATTGAATTTGGATCAATCCCAGCACTATTTTACTATTCTAACAACTTGTGTTCAAATATAATCTTTTGCTTTATTGCAACAAATTCATCTAACTCAGCTTTGAATTCTTCATAGGCAGAAATATCAAATTCATATTAACCGTTAGTAGTTTCTCCTGGGGCATTCCAAATCTTCTTTGGCAAAGATTTTGCTCTGGGTTTCTTAAGTTCTTACAATGCTTGTTGAAGACGGCTTTCTCTCGCCTATTTGTTCGATGCAAACTTCTCTTCCTCTTACTCTTTAAGTTCAGAAGGGACAGCAGTGCTTTCATCTTTTCTACGTGATTCTCTAATGAAATTATTCTATCGATTTTCCTGTTTCTTTTTCTTCTTTTTCATTTTCTTGCGTTGGTTCTTTGTCAATCCTGGATCTCTATCAATTTTATCTCTCAAATCTTTCAACTTCGAGGTAACACTTTCTGATTTATTTTTAATAAGCATTCCTTCGTTCCAGATCTCAAGTAACTCATTATCATCTAAATTCATAATAATATTTTCAGGTTTCAGATCAGTATGAATAAGATYGCACATGCGGTGGAGATAGTCTAATCCAATCAACAATTACTTCGCCATTCTTTTGACAAGAGGAATTGGGACACCTGAGTAATTGTAGCGTTTTATTATTTCAAGGAGGTTTACGCCTTAGATCTCAAACACAGTAACAAAGTGCTTGCCATTAGGTCCATGATACAGAAAAGCATTCAAAATTTGAACATTGTAACAATCTTCACTTGTGACTTCATGATTTTCCTAATATCATTTTAAAACTTACATCTTTAAAATAATGTTTCACAGATTTATACCATTCGTCATTCTTCCAATTGTTTGATACCTGATATAAAATCTCCACTTCATCAAAGGCTGCTTCAAGGTAATGAGGAGCGCTTTTCTGCACTTTCAGAGCAACATATGAACCAAATCGCTTATCTTTTGCAAGCCATACTGTTGAAAAATGTCCCCATCCAAGTTTTTAAATTACTAGATACCTATCAACGAGTACTTCTCTATCGTTCTTATTTAATCATGCGTTACTTACCCTACGTGAATTGGATGATATCCTCCTATCTTGTAATCCTAGACGCCTTCATCTTCACTTGAATCAGTGTCTTCGTAGCTTTATCAATTACCACCAAACCTTACTAAGAGGAACCAAGAAGCTGACATAATGGATTTTCTAGTTCTTATTTGTCTTCAATATTATTTGATTTGGGGTGGTCAATATTATCTTCCAAGATAAAATCATCTTCGTTCGCATTCTGCTTATTTTTGTTCTTCTTTCTCTTTCTTTTTTTCTTTTTCTTTAAAGCGCCACCCTCAGCGCCAACATGATTGGAAACTGCAGAGTTTTATTGCTGCTGAGATTCCAGGGTGGAGACAAGTGGCTGAGAATCAGCAACAATTGTCTCTTAATCTTACTCCATTTAAAATAATAAAGATTAAATATGAAATTTCTTGAGAAAAAAAATCTAAGAACCGAGGACAAAAGAGAACTCAAAGAAGCAAACAAACTCTACACTGAGTGCATTTCCACAAACTTCCTGTCAAAGTTCTTGAAAGGCGATAATGTGAGAATTGAGGATTTCTGTTAAGTTGAATATAGAAGAATGACTGATCTTGACAAAAAGATCTACGGCGAAACCCCATTCTGACTAGATGCATGCTTAATTATTAATTATCAAAGCGTATTTCAAACTTAAACTAGTCGTGTCACACATAATTATTGTGAGGGTGTCGCTGTTGCTGTGGACCAATTGGGGTTTTCAAAAGTTACACAGCTGAGGATGAGCCACTCATCATATATCCATCCACTGGTTTACCACCAGTGATCCCACCTTGAGTCGTGTTGTACTTGTATCGCTGCTCAAAGCTTTGGATCTGGTCTTAGAGTTGGCTTGTTGAGTGGGCGTTGGACATTTATTGATTACTTCCTCCTTGGGCTACCACGTTCGTAGATTAGGCTTAGCCGTGCGAATTTTCTCTTTTTGAGGATCCTGGTCTGGAACCTTTTGAGGTACCTCTATTCTTAGAAGAATGGTGGTAGTTCTATCTTGTTTCTTTTTAGTTCTAATAATTGTTTGAGTATCTTCTCACTTGAGCACCAGCCATAGCGCCTGTTGTGCCTACATTTGCGCCCATCATCACGTTTGCAGGGGCTCCACCCTAAGAGCCTTAAGGTACTTTATACATCTAATGATGATTCAAATTATTATTGCACTATTCTTTATTGGATTCCAAATTGCTCAAGAACCCTGTTCCTCCTCCAGCAGAACTATTCACTTAGTAATTCTTTTTCTAAGTGTGTTGATTAGCAGGGGTTTGTTGAGGACTCATATTGTCAAAGTATTTAAATATACTTGAGTAAGTGTAGGGACCTTATGAATTCTTTAGTTGGTTTGCTATTAGCTCTTGCTGTTGCTTTTGAGTTCTTGGTGTGGCTTGGTTCTGCTAGGCAGCCATTCTTGATTGGGATGTCATCATGTCTTTGCTTGAATTGGAATTGTTCATTCTTTTTGTACTAGTTGTTGTTTTTCTTTAGCTGCCGTTGCCTGTCATGCTTTAGGCTGCATTCTGGCTCTAATAAGAGCTGTTTTGAACTTTAGAATGATTTCTTGATGAATTTCTCAATGCATCAGCACTTCTTCTAGTTGGAGTTTAAGAATTATTATGCGCTCTTGTACGAGAAGAAGTAGTTTGCTGCTATGTAGAATTATTTGATTTTGTCTTTCTAGCAGCTGAAGCAGGATCATCTTTAGCATAATTGTTAATTTTAATAGCATATTTCTGCCAAGTTGTCAAATCTTTAACTTCTCGCTCTTATTGAGATGTACGAGCTCCACGAGCAGCACTTCCGCCGGTTGGAGCATTAGATTCAATGTTAATCCTGCCACTTGCACTGGCTCCTCTATGACTTGCTTTTTATTAAGCCTATGGCGCTTCAACTTATTATTATTGTTGTTGCTACTAATTACTGACTTACTAAGCAGTCAAATTATGATAAGTCTAAGTATAATTCTTCGATCTCTATAACGATGAGTTATCCTACGTCCTCTTCGGTTATGCACTAGGCGAGGCAGCTTTCGGCTTATTAAACTAATTCATCAATGAAAATTGTTTATAATTGAATTCATTTGGAGACTCTTGCTGCTACTATTGCATATCTTAAGAAGGTTTCCTTTTCTCTGACCCTTCAGTCTTAGGTTCTTTCGGAGTTTGAGTCAGTAAATTCCCCTTTGAAGACTATCTAGCAACAGGAGTAGCTTTTTAAGAATCATGAGATTAACGAAGTTCTGCTTGTTGAGGCTGATGGACAGAATTTTGGGCACTGTGGTCGCGTTGTCTGCCACGATTGCTTTGAGTGGGATTTACTCCTCGGAGGTAGCTTTCCGGGACTTGGTTTGCTTCTTTTGTACTGTTCATTGTGCCTGCTTTGTGGATTTCCATTGGCATTGATGAACTGCTTCTTTCTTGGAGTTTACCTCCTCTTAATACTTGAGCGGCTTTGGTGAAAAGAACTCTGTTGTCTTTAACGAACAGCTTCAGATAATCTCGGACATCGTCTACTCTGCTTAGAGCTTCGAGGATTGGGGTTAGCATTGTCAATTCAGTATCACTCATATCATCATACCAAGAAGTGATAGGAATAGCGCATTCAGGATGAAACAAATATGAAGAAGGAGAATTGTCAATAATAATTTGATCTTTAAGTTTCCGTGAGAGACGAGACAAATCCTTAACAAAGATCCCATTATAAAAAGTACAATGTTCCCTAAACAACCTCGCATGACACGTTCTATGCACATCCAGATCATCCATCAACGGATCCGCATACTTCCCATCAATTCCACAACACTAACCTTTTACAATGAAGCAGTATAAATGACCATTTCATAGAATGGTGCAAGTCTTTTCAAAAATTCATCAACACCGGGTCTTTTGACCACATAGATGTTACAGACACTACCTTCTATCTCTACTGGTACGATATAGTCAGGGTTCTCTACTGGCTGGAAAGAGGAATGGACTAATGTTTCATCCAAATCTAAAACGAGGGTTTTCTTTCCTATGTCTTTTTGGGGTTGAGGACCGAGGACAATGTCGGCTACTTGAGGTAGGTCAGGACTGGAGGGTTAGGGGTGGGCTTACGATGCGTATTGGGGTTGGGCTTGGGGAGCTGATTGTCCTTTTTAGACTTGGGTCATGATCGAATTTATTTTGGATGCATCTTTGAAATATTATCACCAGGCTTACGATTTTGAGAGCTATCTCTGTGATTAGAGTGTTCTTTGTTATTTCCGCCTTATGATTCTCTCACATTCGAATTTCTCTGAGAGTCTGTCTTCCTACTGTTATCAACATTAAGAATCAATAAATCTTACTTGTTTGATTAGTTGCGATCTGCTTCTCTTCCTTGTCTATTCATTTTCTTC
>NVTG01000012.1 GCA_002401495.1 Candidatus Kaiserbacteria bacterium | reverse complement strand
ATCAATCCAGAGACAGAACTCAGCGATGGCCCTTCGATCTCTGACAGAGCTATCGCTGCGCTAAAAAATGTTGGCCTGGAGAATCGGCTGCGGCACCGCCCGGATCAACTCAGCGGCGGCGAGTGCCAGCGTGTGGCCATCGCCCGAGCCCTGGTCACACGACCTGATATCTTGCTCGCCGATGAGCCAAGCGGCAACCTGGATACAGAAACCGGCGACAAGGTAATGGACCTGCTCTTTGATCTAGTTGAAAAAAATGCCACAACATTGATTTTAGTCACCCACAACCGCGAACACGCCGGACGATGCCAGCGCATCGTAAACTTATGATCAGCAGTTTATGAGCAGTAACTTATGAGCAAACGATGAAACAAATTATTAAATGGGCCCTAAGCGACCTGCTCTTTCACCGGCGTTTCACCTTGTTGTTCATTTTCAATCTAGCACTCGGACTCACCGGACTTGTTACGCTAGACAGCTTTCGCCATCACTTGGAAAACTCGCTCGAACTTCGTTCAAAGCTGGTACTCGGAGCCGACCTTGGAATGTCCTCAAGGCACCCGCTGACAGAACGACACAAGGCCGCCGCATCAGTAGTTTTAGGAGATGTTCCCAGCAGCGACATGATCGAGACCTATTCGATGGTGGCAAGTACCAAGGGCGAATCACGCCTCGTACAAATTAAAGCGATCGACGCAAAGTATCCGTTCTACGGAGCTATTCGTTTGAGGAACCAGGGTACACAAAGTCACATTTCGACTCAGACACATGACTATGACCTTCATGCCGCTAAAAATGTCTGGGTCTACCCAGAGGTGTTGCCGCAGCTCGGCCTCAAAATCGGTGAGATGCTAAAAATTGGCAGCGAACTTTTTAAAATCACCGATGTGGTTGAAGACGACGCAGCCTCTGGCTTTTCAACTTCGATGGCTCCGCGAATTTACATCGACCTCGGACACATTAAATCCACCGGATTGATCAGTGCACAGAGCCTTGCCTGGTACAGCACGGTTTACAAAACCAAGCTACCGCCCAAAGAACTCGAGCGTGCGACAGCGAATATTTTTGAACAAAAACATATCGAAGAAGACATTCGCATTTATTCGCACCGCAATGTCAGCCAACAAATGAGTCGCATGCTGACTTACCTCAGCGACTACCTCGCACTCGTTTCAATTGCGGCGATCTTCTTGGCGTGTATCGGTGCCGCATTTTTATTTCGCACCTACCTCAATTCGAAAATCAAAGAGGTCGCGATCTTTCGCAGCCTCGGCATGAGCGACCGCCAGGCGTTATCGATCTACATCGTGCAAATCACACTTCTTGGAATCGGCGCAAGCCTGCTGACCTTTGCAGCCTCTCAAGCACTCACTCCCCTATTAACATTTGTGCTTGAGGATCTCGTATCAGTGCCGATTGTATTGCAATTGCGCGTGCAAGGTCTGGCCATTGCAAGCCTTCTCGGAATCGTCGGAAGCTGGCTCATTTGCCTGCCGGTACTTGCACAGATCAGAGGCTTGAAACCCGCTTTGCTTTTTCGCTCTGAAAGCCTTCACCTGCACGAAAATTTTTACAGCTATGTCCTGCATTTTCTCGGAGTCGCCACCCTCTGGGCCACAGCCGTATGGCAGTCGAACTCGTGGCTGATCGGCAGTAGTTTTATCGCGGGCTTTCTCATTACCGGTGCACTGTTAGGTAGTGCCGCCTATTTGGCCATTTGGCTTTTTGATCGCTACGGTGACAAATTCACCCTCGTGCTTCGAATCGCGTTGCGAAATCTTGCACGTCAACCAAAGTCCACCATCTCGTGTTTTTTAGCGCTCGGCATGGGAGTGATGTTGCTCAATATCATTCCGCAAGTCGAGGCGACACTGCAAGCGGAGCTCGAACATCCCGAAAAGTCTAACTTGCCAAGTCTATTTCTATTCGACATCCAAGAAGATCAAGTCGAAGTGTTACAAAAAGTTGCAACGGCAAACCAGGCAAGCCTTGGAGAGATCTCGCCAATGATTCGCTCTCGCTTAGTTGCGGTCAACGGCAAAGCCTTTGAAAAAACCAACGCCAACCAAAAAAAATTCAGTCGTGAAGATCAACAAGCCTCGCGCTTTCGTAATCGCGGCTACAACCTCAGCTACCGCGCCAAGATGAGCTCTGCCGAGAAAATCACCGAAGGCCGAGCCTTTTCTGGCCGTTTCAATCCAGCGAAACAGGCCGTTGCAGAGCTTTCAGTTGAAAAGCGCTTTGCCGGCAGGCTCGGGCTCAAACTCGGCGATCTTCTCACTTTTGAAATCCAAAGCATTCCGATTGAGGCAAAAGTGGTCAATCTGCGTTCGGTCCGCTGGACTAGCTTTCAACCGAACTTCTTTTTGCAGCTTCAACCGGGAGTGCTCGATGATGCTCCAAAAACATTTGTCACCACGGTCGGAGACATGAACTCCGCAGCCAAAATTGAGCTGCAAAATAAAATTGTCAAGGCGCTACCAAATCTCTCCATCATCGATGTCTCACGCATGGTTGCCCGCATCTCGAACATCAGCAGCCAAATGAGCGTCGCCCTACAATTCATGGCTCTACTCTGCATCCTTGTCGGTTTCTTAGTGATGTACTCCATCGCCTCTCACCAAGCAGTACAGAGGCGACGCGACATCAACTTGGTCAAAGTACTTGGCGCACCAGCTACAATGATTCGAAACTTCTTTGTGCTTGAGTTTTCGACTTTGGCGCTGCTCGCAGGCCTGATGGGAGTGTTATTAAGCGTCGGTGTCAGTTACGCCATTTCAAAGCTGGTCTTCGACGCCTTCTGGAGCTGGAACCCCGTCGTGCCGATCATCTCGTTGCTCTCACTGATACTTCTCGCAACAGGCCTCTCATACCTTTCAGTCAGAAAAGTATTGCACACGCGCGCGGCGTTTTTCTTAAAATAGCTAGATTTAAACCGGTAAATCAGCGCTGATCGCATCCACTTCGCTGTCGACAATCTTAGTTAAATTAGCAAGGCGTGCTTTCACGGCATCTAACTGCTTTCGTGGAATGGTACAGACATTAGCGGTATCCTTCAGATACCTCTCTTTTAACAGCTCAACTCCATCAAAAACCACCTTGCGAATCTCTGTCATGCCGTAAGGCTTGGGAATAAAATCGTTAATCACTCCCGCCTGAATCAACTGGCTCGCAATTTCGGGCGCACGAAAGTGCCCTGAAGCCAAAAAAATTGGGGTATATTTTCCCAAAAATGCCCGAGCCTGGCCGGCAAAGTGAGAGCCATTGACCATTAGGTCAAAAGATTTTGCATGCTCAGAGAGTCGCAGATCTAAGTCAGTGACCACGCAATCAATCTTTTCTTTTTGAATAATTTCAAATGCTTGCTTGGCATCGACCGTGCAAAAAGTTCTGTGATCCTCAAAACTATTTTCAAAAACAAAGTGCGTTTCTACTTCGTCATCTAGGAAAAGAATATTCAAATGTCTCACCTTTTTTTAAATAAATTGATTTCATTAAGCAACTGGGTATAAACCGCCTAGAGAGAAAGGCAAGTAGTCTATGAAAAAACACAAGAAGTCAAAACAGGAATTATTTAGCGAA
The DNA here is from genome assembly GCA_002401495.1 of Candidatus Kaiserbacteria bacterium. The sequence goes on along the minus strand of NVTG01000012.1, from coordinate 1,997 downwards.
CTGACCGACTTGAAGGAGTGTCCATTGCCCCGAAGAATGTGTAGTGCTCAGATTGCATAGCTGGCCTTGTGAGTACGACTGTTCTTAAAAAATGGAGTTCGTCCTTTTTGTAGATAGACATCCTTCAAAAAGACTGGCAGAAGGGACAAGCCATCGATCACACGTCTTGAAAAAATATCCACCCATTTCACAGGTTTTTCTATAAGTCCTAGTTTCACCGCAGGGTTACTTTTGCGTTTTGTGTGGCTTGTTGCCATCACAAAGTTACGCTTAATCATATAGGTTGCGTGACGCAAACTCGTGTTTGAATGCCGCTTCATACAATCCAACGTCTCTCGTCTCATCGTCGAGCATCTTTGTCGGATGTACTGGTCTTCAGCGTTGATCTTTCCCATGTAACTCGTACTTCTCCCTTCTTTTGAATTGAACTGCATGTGCGTATAGTTCAAGTCTCCCCATAATCTCTTCAACTCTGATGCGTAGGTGCGCTTCTCATCCGTCGCTATTTGTACCTCATTTACTTTTTCAAAGATCGGCTTTAAGTGCTTCAGTATATTTCCAACTGCCTTGGTAGAGCTGTTTCTAGGTACTTTACCGTACTTTTCGCACCACACTTTGTAGTTAGTCCGCTGCTCAGTAGTCATACGGCCTTTTCGATTTATCGGAGAACAACTCAATGAAAGTTTAAAACCACTTTTATAATCCATAAACATCGGGTGGGTGGTCGGAACAAATTGACTGACCTCCCAAGACTCCATCTCGTCAAAAATCAACGTGCTCAAGCGTTTTGGATTTATCGATTTTAGCGCTATTTCATGTAAAACCAGGCAGTGCCTACCGATTCGCATGGACTGTCCATAAATGCAGTTTTGACTGACTCCGAGCGTGCGAGCCAAGCCGCGAAGGCAGCTCTGCTCACCCAAATTTTGAGCAATGGCTGGCAAAAGATCTCTCCTTTTTAACCAATAGGCGCATTCAAAAGCGGCATATGAAAAGGAATGAGTTTTCTTTCCTTGCGTGCAAAGCCAGCGTGGAACGCGGTCACCATTTTTTCGATAAAACGAACCGATCTTCTGACACCAATTTTCTTTCAAAGGTGGTTTTCCGTAGTTTTCACACTTCGGATTTGGGCAATGAGGGGGTAAAAATTGAGACGTTTCTGCAAGTTTTGCATGTATCTGTTCATTGATCTGCACCAGGACTCCTTCGTTGGGATTCCAGGAGAGCTAATGCAAAGACGTGCCAGGTACCAGAGGAATTCTACACGCCGTAGACGTCCGGCCGGACAAATATTTATCTGCTCGACGGACACCTTCATTTTTATGACTCACACATTCTTCGGGGCAAGGGACTACAGTCAAGTCCTTCTTTGGGCAAACGGCCCAAAATCCCCGCTTTACGCGGGGACTCAAGTAATAAAAACTAAGAACTCTTTTTGTCCAAAATGATATCGACAATTTCGCTGAATGTTTGTTGCATCTCGAATTCATCTTCTCCGAGAACATTCAAAGGACCGTCGTCGACTTTCTTGCCGCCGAAACTGAGGTCGATGCCGATTTTCGCGGCGAGCTTCTCGATTTTTTTGTCGTAAAGGCCGTATGCAGTTTTTGCGACAGTTCCAATATTTTCGAATCTGGTGCTCGTGACCAAGCTCTCGAGTGTTTTGGTTCCGGTTAGCAGTCCATTGACATTATAGAGGTCGGAAAGCGCTGAGAAGACAGTTAATACGCCGGAGATCTTTGCCTTTTTTGTTCTCTCTGCAAAATCGGCAATTGAGCCTTGGGCTGCTGTCAGGTCGTAAATGCGGCTAAATGCGTATCGCTCTTCTTTGAACTGTGTGACTCTTGCAAAACCTGCGATAGCGACCGTTGTTACCGCGTTGCCTGCAAAGCACAAAGCCATGGTGGCTGGCTCACCAGCAAGCATCGCTTTGCAGGCCATTTTAACAAGGCCCGGTCCGAGTGCGACCAATTTTTCTTTTAGCATCTTTTTGTAGT
>NVTG01000011.1 GCA_002401495.1 Candidatus Kaiserbacteria bacterium | reverse complement strand
GCTAAAGGTTGGTCTATATTATCTTTAAGCTTACCAACACGTTTTGCCAGTTGCGGTTGTTGCTTTCTGAGCATGGCAACATAACTTGGTGTAATACTTAACAGTACCGCCTCCATCACTGAGCACAAAAACGAAACCGCAATGGCAACAAACATATAAACAAGTAGCAATGTCACGCTGAGCCCTCTTAAAAAGTTAACCTGCTCACCATAGCAATTGAAAACCACAAGCTCAAACCCGACTGCAATCTAACGCAGAGCACTTTTTGGGTAATTTGCAGCGTGCTATATTGGTTTAAATTACCTTCAACAGGCGAAACTATGACACTTTCAACTACTTGGCTAAGCCAATCAGCCAAGCTAAAAACAACATTTAGTGCATTAGCGCTATGTGCATTAAGCAATACTGCAATGGCCGCTGCCATTGATAAATCAGCGGTGCAATTTATTGGTCCTCTTGGCGAAGATATGCAACTTAAGCCATATCAAACGGACCATCGTGATGCCATTATTGCCAACTTATTACCTAGCTTACAGAAAAGCAGCAATAGCATTCGTGTATTTGGTAATGCGCTTGACTGGCAATCATTCGACAAAATTAGTGCGCTAACACTTGGTGGTTTACAAGCCCTTAAATTTACCGCCTCAACTGAGCGCTTTAGCCAAGGTTCATTAACGCTTAAAGGCATTGAAAACGCACAGCTATTTATTGATGGTGAAAAGCAAACAGAAAAGAATAAAAGCTATGAGCTAGCTTTAAGCCAAGGCGATCATCAGTTTGTTATCATCACTGAACAAGTTGCCAACTGGAATGAGGTTGAGCTTGATTTTACAGCTAAGTCTGAACTAGATGCTGTGCAATTTAGCGCTAAACAACAACACGGTTTGTCTGCTAAGCAATTATTCGATGCGCCAACGGTAAGTTATATTTCAATGGCGCCAAATGGCGATTACTTCATTACTAGCCAACGTCATTACGAAGATGCAACCGCTAATCAAGCGCAATATGTTACTGAGCTTAAAGACGCCAAAAACAACACCCTTTATCGTTTTGAGTCAGCCCAACCGAGTAACATTACTTGGAGCCCAGATAGTAAAACTTTAGTGTATCTATTAAATGGCGAGCTTAAACGTTTAAACCTAAAAACCATGCAACTTAACGTGATTGCTAAAAACCTTGCTGGTGCAAATGGTTTTCAGTTTTTTGATAACAACAGCTTAATTTTTAGTTGGTCAAAATCTCCAACAGATAATGGTAAGCTCACTAAACATTATCAAGGCCTGCAAGACCGTTGGTCTTATGCTCGTACTACATCGCAAGTATATTTACTCGATATCGCTACAGGTCTAAGCAAAATCTTAAGCCAAGGCCCGCTTAGCCATTCACTTGAAGATTTTGATGCTAAAAACGGCCACGTTTTAATGAGCCGCTCAGCACAAGCAATGCAGCTATCACCACAACCCGCAACTGAACTTGTTGAGTTAGACCTAACTACATCGGCCCTCACAGTACTTGGTCAATACAATACCTTTAATCAGGCTAAATATACTGATGACGGTATTTATGTCACTGCCGGCCCTGATTTTAATAATGGCTTAGGTCGTAATCTTCCTGAAGGAATGCTTGCTAATAACTATGACGGTCAACTTTATCTACTGAGCCGTGACGGTAAAAAAGCCAGCGCTCTAAGTAAAGAGTTTAACCCAGCTATCGGCCAGTTAAATGTGCTTGATAATGGTGATGCACTAATTAAAGTTACCGAGCGAGACACTGTGCAGCTTTATCAATTCGACTTGAGTAAAAAACGTTTTAATAAAGTGAATACGGGCTTTGATGTTGTTGAGCAAGTTAGCTATTCACACGAACGCACCCCGCGGATCTTGGTTACCGGCACCACAGCGTCAACACCTCAGCAGTTAAAACAACTACACTTAGGTAAGAATCGCGCTAAAGTATTGTGGGACTCTAAGCCAATTGGCTATGAAGATACTCAAGTAGCCTCACTGGAAGAGTTTAACTTTACTAATAAAGATGGCATTGAAATTAAAGGCCGTGTTTATCTGCCCCATGATTTAGATAGCAATAAACAATACCCTGCACTGGTTTATTACTATGGCGGTACATCGCCTGTAACACGTGGTTTTACGGGTCGTTACCCATTTAACTTATGGGCTGAGCATGGCTATGTTGTTTACGTTGTACAACCTACTGGTGCAACAGGTTTTGGCCAAGAGTTTTCAGCTAAACACGTAAACGCATGGGGTGAGTACACAGCCAACGACATCATTGACGGCACAAAAGCCTTTTTAGATAAATATAGCTTCGTAGATAGTAAACGTGTGGGTAATCTAGGTGCATCCTACGGTGGCTTTATGACCATGTTATTAGCAACCAAAACGGATATGTTCAGTGCATCGATTGCCCATGCGGGGATTTCAAATATCACCTCGTATTGGGGCCAAGGTTGGTGGGGTTACTTATACTCAGCTGAGGCATCTAAAAATAGCTACCCTTGGAACAATCCTACACTTTATAGCCAACATAGCCCTGTGTTTCATGCTGACAAAGTAACAACGCCGTTATTACTACTTCACGGTGACTCAGATACCAATGTACCTGTTGGTGAAAGTCACAATATGTACACGGCATTAAAATTATTGGGTAAGGATGTTGAGCTGATTGAGTACAAGGGTGCTGATCACCAAATATTTGCTCGCGATAAGCGCTTTGATTGGTGGAATACGATGTTGGCTTATTTTGATAAAAACTTAAAAGATCAGCCACAATGGTGGCAATATCTTTATCCTGAAAAGTAGTTTAGTTATTTAACTGGGCACTCGTTGAGTGCTCAGTTTTCCCTCTATTTAAAAAACGCTAAGCTATTAAATTGTAAGAAATAGTTACAAACTTCGCCATGACACTTCTCAGCCTTTGCCATACAGTGCTAACATAACAACAAATCAAGTGTGAAATTAAAGCGAATGACTATTCAAGTTTTATTGGTTGAAGACGACGAATTACTCGTTAAACGCATTCTTAATCATTTTAAAGAAACTGAGTTTAATATTGAGGTAGATTCAACGGGTGCAGATGCACTAAGCATTGTGCAATCACGTGCTTCGTCTAAAGAAGCAATTTCTCTAGCAGTTATCGATATTGTATTACCAAAGCGCGATGGGCTGCTTCTTGCCAAAGAACTTAACGCCTTAACTGATATTGGTGTTATTGTACTGTCTAGTCGTGACTCGCAAGCTGACCGTATTGCCGGACTTGCACAAGGTGCCGATGACTACATTTGCAAGCCAGTTGACTTACTAGAACTTGAACTAAGAATGCGCGCCCTTTTTAAACGTATAAAAGGCTCACAGCATGATGATGAAAGTGAAGAATTTATAGAATATTCCGACTTTAAACTGCACCCAGATAACCGCACATTGATCACTCCTAATGGTGAAGAGTCTCGTCTTACAGAGGCAGAGCACAAGGTACTTATTTGTCTTATTGCAAATGCTGGTAAGGCCACATCACGTGAAAAAATTTCCGAAGAAATTGGTCAACCTGACTGGAGCCCAAGCGATCGTACCGTTGATGTACTTATTGGCCGCTTACGTAAAAAATTAAGCGATGAAAAAGATCAAAAGCGTATCGTTACCGTTCGCGGCAAAGGCTACATGCTGTCTATTTAACAAGCTTGCTAATACTGCGTTAGTTGGCTAATTAACCGTTCAAAGGCGCGATAATTCAGCGCCTCTTTTAATTCGTTTAAGGTAATTGAAGGCTGCGCTTTTAAGTCGCTAATGGTACGCGCAACTTTAATAACACGATGATACGAGCGGGGTGATAAGGCCAGTTTTTCACTGGCTTTTGCTAAAAAGTGTAGCTCAGCAGTTGCAAGCGTACAATGTATGCTCATTTCTTTATTATTCAATCGCGCATTCACTTTACCTTGTCGATTAAGCTGAATTGTATAGGCTCTTTCGACTCTGGCTCTCACCTGTTCACTACTCTCTTCCACTTGCGTGCTCTGTAATTGGCTACTGGTAAGTCGCGGCAGCTCAATTTGTAAATCAATCCTATCGATAAATGGCCCAGACACCCGAGATAAGTACCGCAGAACTTGATCTGGTGTTGCACGTTTATCGGTATGACTTCCTGTGGGGCTAGGGTTTAATGCGGCGATTAGCTGGAATTGCGATGGAAATTCCATTTGTCGTGCCGCTCGCGATATAGTCACCACGCCCGTTTCCATTGGTTCRCGCAGTGAATCGAGCACTTTTCTTTCGAATTCGGGCAGCTCGTCTAAAAACAGTACGCCATTATGAGCAAGGGAGATTTCACCCGGCTTAGGGTTCGAAGAACCACCGACTAGGGCAACTGCAGAGCAAGTATGATGAGGGTTTCTGAAGGGGCGTTCACGCCAATTAGATAAATCAACCGATTGACCAATAATAGAATATAACGCGGCAGTACTAATTGCTTCATCATCGGACATAGTTGGCATAATCGTTGGCATGCGCTGGGCAAGCATTGATTTACCAGTACCTGGAGGACCAAGAAACAGCAAATTATGGCCACCAGCGGCAGCAATTTCGAGCACTCTTTTTGCGCCAGGCTGGCCTTTCACATCGCTTAAATCGAGTAGTGAATCACGCTGCGACTGCTGTTCTGGATAGCTAATATTAAGTGGTAAAGGTTGCTGATTTAATAAGTCATTCCAGACATCTTGTAAGGAGTAAACGGCTTTTCGAGAAACGCCCGACACTAGGCTTGCGAGGTTATCGTTTTCCGCGGGTAAGAAACAACAGCGGCCCAGCTCTTTTGCTCCCAATACCGATGGTAAAATAGCGTTAACCCCTCTTACTTCACCATTTAAAGCCAACTCTCCGTAAAACTCATATCGATGTATATCAGGGCAGTTTATTTGCCCAGAGGCGACTAAAATACCCACAGCAATAGCCAGATCAAAACGACCACCCTCTTTAGGCAAATCGGCAGGCGCAAGGTTGACGGTTATACGTTGGTCAGGAAAACCAAACTGTGAGTTTTCGAGAGCACTACGCACTCTGTCTTTCGACTCTTTGACTGATGCCTCTGGCAAGCCAACGATATGAAAAGCTGGCAAGCCATTTCCTAGGTGTACTTCAACAATTACTTCAGGGGCTTGCACACCTACTTGTGCACGTGAAAATATTCTAGCTAAAGACACAATCCATGATGTCCCTATCATTAATCCTTAATACTAAGCTTAGTCGGGATATTTAAAAACGTGAAGTGTAAGTTGCCACTTCATTGCCGCTAAACGAAGCGATAAGGTCATTAGCATTGCTAAAATCATGGCTACTTCGGTTACTAAACCAAGCGAGATACTTAATGTATAAACGATGCCACCAGCAATACAAGCAATAGCATAGAGCTCACCTTTTAACAGCATCGGCATATTTCCAGCAAGCACATCACGGATAACGCCACCAAAACAGGCTGTTATTACACCCATAATAATCGCCGTAGTGTCTGGCATACCTGCAAGCATGGCTTTTTGTGTGCCCATCACCGCAAAAAATGCCAAACCAAATGCATCTGCAACTTGCAGCGCATTAAGT
>NVTG01000010.1 GCA_002401495.1 Candidatus Kaiserbacteria bacterium | reverse complement strand
TTCGATGCTTGCTCCATCAGCAAATACTGCTCCTCCATCTTTCAAAAGAGTGCCGTCAATTGTAACTCCTGCTGCAGATGTTGCTTCATTGATTGTATCAATTTCGATGCTTGCTCCATCAGCGAATACTGCTCCTCCATCTTTCAGAAGAACACCGTCAACTGTTACTCCTACTGCCCCAGTTTCTTCTGAAATAGAATCAACTGTGATTGTAGATGCCCAAGTTCCTGTCTGTATTATTCCAACAGCAGTAATTTGTGTTTGACTAGCATCAACACTTAACGAACTTCCGCTACCTCCACTTAGTCCAGTTCCAGCAGCTCCAGAAGCAATCCGTACTTGATCTCCAGAAATTTCAATAGATGAAGTGTCTGGATTTACATTTAAAGTATTTCCCGATTTTGTAAGTCCATCGCCAGCAATAACAATGCCTGCACCTGAAAATTGTGTAAATGTCATACTTGTTGAATCGACCGTAATTATATCTGGTGTTGCAAGCACGTATCCATTTCCACCAGTTGTTATTCCTTCTTCAATAAATGTAAATGCGCCAGATGTGACTTCACTATCTTGATCAAAATCTGTAGCGCGAGTTAAAATCCACGGGTTGCTACCATCGCCAAGTTGTGTCAATGTATATATACCACGGTCTGCTCCAGTTGCTGTTCCCGAAGTATCGACGAGAATTCTATTACTAACCGATGGTGTAAATCCGTCAATATCTGCAATTTGTCCATTTGCATCTGCAGTTAAAGTTGCACCGATACCTGTTCCAGATTGTGTATAAGCTGACAAAGTTGCAATTGTTTTTAAACGACACGATTCTTTTGAATCTAAACCTTGTGCAACTGTATCAACATAATTTTTAGTTGCTGCATCTCCAGACGCAGAAGGTTCTGCGAGATTTGTAATACTATTTGAATTCATAATTAGATCTCCTCCACTGACACGTACTTCTCCAGATCCAGAAACAGTTAATTGCAGATTCCGATTTACAGCTGCAGTAACTGTAAAATCTGCAGCACCAGTTTTTGAAATATTTCCACCAGTTCCAGGAAGAGTTATACCAGATGTGTCTTGTAAAAGAATCCCATCGATTGTGATTCCAGCGGCAGATGTTGCTTCATTGATTGTGTCGATTTCAATAGTTGCTCCATCTGCAAATACTGCTCCGCCATCTTTCAAAAGGACACCATCAACCGTTACTCCAGCAGTGGATGTTGCTTCATTGATTGTATCAATCTCAACAGATGCTCCATCTGCAAATACTGCTCCTCCATCTTTCAAAAGGACACCATCGACTGTAACACCTGCAGCAGATGTTGTTTCATTTATAATATCTACAGACAGAAAATTACTTGACGGAATAACAATATCACTATCTTTCAAAAGCACACCTTCAATTGTTACTCCAACGGCAGTAGTTGCTTCATTAATTGAATCTGTTTCCATGCTTGCTCCATCTACAAGAATGATTCCTCCATCTTTCAAAAGCACACTGTCGATTGTAACACCTGCAGTGACTGTATGTTCATTGATTGTATCAACTGTGATTGCAGATGTATAATCTGCACTTGTAGCTGCAATGGTATTATCTTTCAGAATCACACTATCAATTGTGACTCCAGCAGCGGATGTTGCTTCGTTGATTGTATCGATTTCAATACTTGCTCCATCTATAAATACTGCTCCTCCATCTTTCAAAAGTACACCATCGATTGTTACTCCAGATGCTGCAGTTAATTCATTTATTGTATTTGTGTTTACTTGATTGTCTTTCAAAAGGACACCATCAATTGTTACTCCGTTTGTTAAAATACGTTCATTTATTGTGTTTACAAAAAGTGTATTGTCTAAAATTGCAACATCGTCAATAATCACTCCATTATTTGTTGTATATTCAGAAATAGTATTTACCTTTACAGATTGTGGAAAAGACACAATGCCACTTGTATCTGAAATAATATTATCCGTGGCATTTGTTTCATCGCGAATTGTTAAACCGTTTGAACCATTTACAAAAACATCCCATCTGGAAAGGGAACCGCCAACTCCATCACCTTTATCAATGATAATAGTTGGCAATGCGGTATTTGTTGTCAAATCAATGTGTGTTCCTGAAGGTGCTGCAGAATTTAGGGCAGATATTGTTCCACCTGAATATAAAGATCCATCTAATCCGATTCCACCATCAATACGAAGAGCACCAGTTGAAACATTCGTTGAATCTGTTGTACTTGTAATTGAAATTTCGGAATCTTTCAGAAGAACATTTTCTACAAGAACACCTGCACCAACAGTGTTTTCATCGATTGTATCTACAACAATATTCGGTGCAGAAACAGATGCTGTAATATTTACAGTGTTGAATGTTGGATTTCCAGCTGTAGTAACATCTTGGTCGATATAATCGTGATCAGAACCATCCCCTTGTACGTGAGTGATTACTACTCCAGCAATTGAACCCTCTAACACTCGTTGTTCCGCAATTATTTTGCCCATTGATATTTTATATCTTTAACATATGCTAATAAATTATTTAACAAATCCTCGACGCAAGATTAAAAATTACAAAATATTTTGAATCTTGATTATTTTGAATCTTGATAAGATGTTTGCCCAAGAAGAACGCAAGTCGGAAGATTAATTTTGTCTAACTTTATTGTCGCAAGACAAGCTTACTTCTATAATTTGCTGAAGATTTTTATTTTTTGTCTAACTTTATTGTCGCAAGACAAGCTTACTTCTAAAAAGTTTATCTTTAAAATTTAAATCCTGAGAAGATTCTTATTGCGCAGAGCCCGAAGCAGACGAGTAAATCCAATTCCACCACCACTGCGAGGGAAGAAATCGTGTGCAAGAAAATAATCAAGTTCTCGCATAACACGATCGCGACCAAAATGTGAAAATAGTGTTTCTGCATATTCGCCGTTGGAAATTGTCATAAATCGTTCTCGCATATCAACTGGATCACAACTTCGTTCTGCGCTGCCAATGGTTTCTTGTCCGCAAATAATAACATCAACTTTCCGTGCTAAATTGCTACCCTTGTAACGCGACATATTCCAAAATGGACTGGTATATTCTGGGAAATCCTTTAGAAAATACACTGATCCGAAATCTTCACATAGACGAGCCTCGTGACTGTGTTCCAGTTCTCCTCCATCTGGCAGACCATATCTTTTTACAACCTGTGTATAAGTACCAATTGGGTACTCAGAATTCAGTTGTGGGAATCCGAGAGATTGACATAGTTCCATCTCCATCTTAATCATGTCTTCCATGCTTCCAGGCATTTCAAATTCAAACATTGGAAAAATTAAATCGTGACGACCTGGAACAGGATTGGGTTCACTGCGATAACTGGTTGATACACAAAATAGTCCATGTGGATAACGATTGCGATTGGTGAGTTGATCGTGTTCTAGCCACATTTGACCTGTTTGAGGTAGAGGAAACACTTCACCATTGTAATTAAATGTTGCAAGAGTAGTTGGATCTTCACATGCTGCCAAAATTGAAGTTCGAGATTGTGTATGACATTCTTCGAATCCACGATTACGAAAGAACGAACGAAGTTTTTCAGATACCTGTGTAAATTCATGAGAATCAATAAAAGCACCAACAGTGTTGGGAGGAAGGGTTGTCAGTGACATATTACACTGTTTAGTATTTATGAAAATATTTCTTTAAACCAAAAATTATCCACACGAATATCATTTCTTGGAATTATCCACACGAATATCATTTCTTGGAATTATCCACACGAATATCATTTCTTGGAATTATCCACACGAATATCATTTCTTTGCACTGTCTTGTTTTCAGTTTAAGAAAAGAGATGATAAGATACTAAAAGCATGAAACGCTGCTACGAGAAAATTGCTCTATCTCACTATTTTACACTCACAGAAATGATTCTTAACGATTCGACAATGAATGATTTGGAAATCACGAATGATATTCATGTATTGACAACAGGATATATCAAATCCGACGATACAAAATATGACAGTGAAACCATGCAGAAGTTTGTAAATTTAGTAGAATTGACGATTTTGAAAAACAAACTGGATGTTTTCGAAGATATTATGAGAAGATTTACTCTTGATTTTTTCACATCTGAACAGTTTTCCAATTTCATTTACAAAACAATAAGTATGCACCGTCCGAAATTTTTCAGTTATTTGCTGTATACTTGTGACAATTTTAAAGATTGGGCAATTGAAAAAGCGCGGTATATGTACAATGAAGAATTTGTTCTATATGACAATGATTTTATCCGATTGAAAATGTTTCCAGATATTATTTATAGCGAAATCGATTTGAAAAAAGCAATTGACATGTCCGACACAAAAACAATTGAATATATTATTCGCCAAGGTCAATACGATATGGATAAATGGCTGATGTATGCAGTAGAAATCAACAGTGTGGATGCAGTATCCGCAATCAAACAATGTTGCAACCATCATACTGTTTTCAAGCATGAAATCGAATATACCAAGAATGATACAAGTATTGCATCGTCATCCACATGCGCAGATTATACATTTGAAAATTCATCGGATTATTCATCTGACGATTCAACAATCTCTCCATATCCACCATATTTATCTCTAGAACCAATTGATTCATTCGATGATGGTTTTTCGGATAAATACGATACGGATAAATATGATTCGGATAATAGTTGGAATGCATTTGTTGATGACGACAATGAAAATACAGAAACTATTCTGAAGACACAGATGTATGCAAACCCATACATGTAGAAATGTATTTGTTTTAATTATCTTATTTTCAAATTATTAAATTGAACAAAACTTAAATCTTGGTATAATGTATGTCTTCAGTTGGTAAAATAGCGGGAGAACTTGCTATATCGGGTGTTAAAAGAGGATTCGAAGGTGGATTTGCAGATGTTGCAAAAAATTTAACTGCTGTCCAGTTGGAAAAATTATTGAATGTTATATCCAGGGAACTTTCAAAAAGAGTAAGTAGGCGTCGAAAACAAAAATCAAGACGTCGTTCAAACCGATCTTCAAAAAGAAAACGGTAGCCAAAAACGTTTTCGATTAATATGGTTTGTTTTTTTATCTAAAATATTCTTAGGTAAAATACAATCTCGATTTAAAATTTCCGAAATTAGAAATTCGAATGGAGCACAGACATTATTATTTTTACTTGAAACTTCAATAAAATATTCAATTTTGTATTTGTTCAGAAAAGTTTCAATCTCTTCACTTGTGGCTTTTCTCTTTCCAGGAAACATATCGATGTCTGATTTCGTAGATACTAAAACAATAGGAACAGATAACCGATTTATTTTCAAAAACGATAATATCCACTTCTCTCCACATATAAGACTTTCATATGTTGAATCGAATACAACAATTGCACCCATCATTTGGTTGTAATATGTTTCCACAATTGTTTTATAATTTTTGTTTCCAGAAGCATCCCATATTGACAATTTCAATTTTTTGTATTGCTTTACAAAAAAATCTACACCTGTTGTAGTATGTGGATCGAATGAAAATCTATCAGTAATATACTTTTTAATCATTGATGTTTTTCCCGAATGAGACGCACCCAATACAATAATTTTCAAATTGACAAATGTTGTCATATATAATATCGTTCATAATTTCTTGTTATCATTTAACCATTACTAAAAATTGGTTTTTAATATTTTTCGAATGTTATATGTTGTAAATTTTCCTTCTGAAAGTTCTACAATTTCAGAAAAA
>NVTG01000009.1 GCA_002401495.1 Candidatus Kaiserbacteria bacterium | reverse complement strand
TATATGAGATTAGAAAAAGAAATGCAAATCGTAAAAAACTATCTCACAAGCCTCGTTGGAGAAAGTTAAGGTGTTGAAGCCCATGCTAAGATTACCCATGACCTGATAAAACATTTAAAACCCGATCCTCTCAAGCCTAAAGAGCAATCCTCTCTCGGCGTTCCCATTAATGATAAAGGTCAATTTTTCAGTTTCTCTTAAATCCAAGAATGTAAGTTGCCTTTCTCCTCACTTATCTTTAGAAGAAGAAGAAGAGAGCCAAAGCGATATCTGTGATGTGAGCGATGAAGGAGCTGCAAATGTGAGTGAAGATGATAATATGAGAAATTCGAAGGCGATGAACTCGTTCTCTAACTCGATGAATAAACAAAAGAAATAATGATTTTTAATAATTTAATAAACAGTTCATTATGGTTTTTTTGGTGCGCCTCTAAATACTCCGTATTGGGTTTTAAATACTACTGAATTTTGTTCGCTGTCAATATTACTTGACACTATTGAGTCATCTCCAGCTCCTCTCATAGATAAATTATTCTAAGGAGAGCGCACATTAGAACTAACTTATTCTGAAAGAACTTGACCGGGGCTCATTATCGTGCCTGGTGAAGCAGGTTCATAAGTTGGTTACACTGAGTACATTTAACTCTCAGGCAAGCGTTCTGACATTTTTAGATCTTAATCAGACGGCCCTAGGAAATTTATCATGTCTTCTATCGATGGACTCTCTAAATCTATCTCTGGTGGAGGCATCGATTATCGTTATTTGCTTGCATGAATCTTGGAATTCCCTTACAGTGCATTAATCTTAAGCAGCGGATCAGCTTCAATCTTCCTCATATCTGTCTTATTGCCATCTTAGCTTTCATAGATCTCCGAATGAATTACTCCAATCTAATGTGACTTCGAAAGAATTTATCTTTTCTTAATTTCTTTTTATTCTTCGGTCAATTAAGAATAGTCAATGTTTTCTTCTGTCAACGGATGCGATTCGTGAGTTGACAAAATGTTCTTTCCAAATTTACCCAGTGTTAGATCTATGTCCATGCTCCCTTAGCGCGAATAAACACTCTCGACTTCTTCCTGGATCTTTTTCATTGGGTGATAGGAGGATTTTACTGTTACTCCTTCCATTGACATATCTTTTAATCTATTATCTTCATTGCTTCCAATGGCAGTATCTCCCCCATCAGTTGACATACCCTTGCGGAAGAAAGACTTTTGTTTCTCCAGGCGCCCGCCTGTTTGGAACTTAGAATTGTCATCATCATCGTTGTTTGTATCAGCTTAACCTTTACCATCTTTGTTTTACTTTGCATCTTTTATTCGCTGCAGAAACAATCTAGCTAAGTATTAAACTTTGGGAACTAGCACTATATGCGCAGAATCGTAAACGTTCCCTTCAAACTGTGTCAATGTTTTCTAATTCTTCTTTTAATGGTTCATTGCTATTTTTTAAAAGGAAGCTACTACCGATATTTTGTTTTCTTCGAATTTCTTATCAATGATATCAATACTATGTCAAGTTAAAATCAAGTCAACTTACACTTCATCAAAATCTTCAGCTTCAATTTCTTATTTGTCCTTAGCTTTCATTAGATGAACGAGCTTTGATTTATCTCGCTTTTCTTTCAAAAAAGAGATTGAGAAGTTGTGTTTGCAGAGGGCGTGTAGCACATCAAGATAATGAAACTATGTAAAATTCTTATAACATGGAACCCTCAACTGCGTGATGAACTTATCTCTCATCTCTTTTTGCTTCAAATGACTTTTGTAGACCAACATAGTAGAACCAGATTCAGCTAATTTCTCAATGAAAGGACTTAATTCGTTCACATCAATAAAGCCATTTGCCTGTTGACAGAAATCATCATTAAATTATTAAAAACTTACATTACTATCAAACTCCGCCCAGATCTCCCTAAACTAATTAACAACATCATCAGGTATTCTCAGATTCTCAGCTTCATTTGTCGTTGCAAACCCTTCCAAAATAATAGCGATAAAGAGATTGAGGAACACAAAGGTCACAATGAGCAAAAATGAGACAAAGAACATTATTGAGAAACCGGTCCCACAGCCATTTGGGATTCCACCATTGGCTTGAATGTCAACATATTTGGGACTGTCAACACAATCAAAGTTTACAGCACGAGTGCGAGCACAATCGTTCATTATGTAGTTCCATGCTTCTCCAGTTGATGCTCTGATCAAAGTAAGAAAAGCATTCCCAAAAGTCTAAAAATTAGCATGTTCATTCAATGTTTCTTGTAACTTTATCTCCGCGAACATTGAGACTCCTAATATTGAATATACATAGAGTAGTAATACTAATAAACTTCCTACGTTTGCCAGAGATGGGATTGTTATTACGAATGTGTTGAATATTACGCGCAGTTGTTTTGCTTTTTTTATCAATCTGAATATTCTGCCTATACGGAAAGCACGGATTAGAGTGGTTTGAGGGCCGACGCTTACTGTGGTGGTTTCTGTGAGGATTATACCTCCAAATGTACCGACTACAATTATGAAATCAAAGACGTTCCAACCATCTTGGAAATAACCTTTACCAAAAGCGAATAGTTTTATTATTGCTTCTAGTGTGAATATCCCCGCAAAAACATAATTAATAATCTCTAAAATCCCCGGCAACTCTTTCGGCTCATCATAAAACTTCAAAGCTAACACAATAGTATTCAAAATAATACACGTAATAATAAACCCATCAAACAGAGGATGTGAAGCAATCTTAATATTGAAATCTTTAAATCTATTCCCCGTCATTGTAATCTTTTTAAGAGGTTTAGATTTGAAACATAGAAGTTGTATTTAGATCCATTCACGTTGACTGTCGGTAAGGACGAAGTTTTTTCCTATTTTTTCTTTTTCACGGTTGAATGTGTCGATTACTACTCCCACGAATAGGTTTAACACGAAGAGGGAACCGATTATTATAAATCCGATGAAGAAGAATACCCAACCGAAAGAATTGTTTTTTATTGGTTGGTACATTATGTCGACGGAATCGACGCCTTCCCACATTACTTCTATCCAACCTTCGGTGGAGGACATTTCGAAGAGGGTTATCATTGATTCTTGGATGCTGTCGAAGCTTGAATCTGAATTCATCCATTCGCCGCCAAGGTTTAAGCATACGAATGCAGTTGAAACCTCACTTTGAAGATTTTCTGGGACATTATCAAACAAACAATGAAAGAACTCCCCTTTGAAATACGTAACACCAAGAATCCCAAACAGTAGAAAAAACATAACAGAAATAACCATAACATTAATAATACCAGGTCCAGCATTAATCAAGCTCAGCACAGCAATTTTAAGCCCTTCATTCCTTGATATCATCCTCAATGGCCTCAATACTCTCATAATCCTAAGAACTTTAAGAAACTTCAAATCAATCCCACTAGCGGCTAAACTGAAAATAGAGATAGCTACGATAAAGAAATCTAAAATATTCCATGAGTTTCTTAAATAACTTTATGAGCCACAGAACATTAAACCCATTACGATTACTTTGAAGATTAATTCTAAGGTGAAGATTGTTGTCACTACTATATCGATCTTTTGAAGGACACCTGCTAATGAACCGCTGGGATCGTCAAGGGGGTTTTCAAGGGTTAGAAGGAAGGTTGAGGCACAGATCATGAAGAGGATAAAAGGATCAAAAAGTCGATGTGCGACAATCTTCTACATCTTCACTCTAAAGCAATTCTTGGGTCCCATTATAAACAGCGATTTCCCTTCCATAATCATCTTCTRCAAMGTATTAGCYCTCGTAACCTACGAAATCAACAATCCAGTCTTCCTCTTAGATTTCTGCAATTCCGAAATCTTCGACAGTCTTTATGATTACAAATTCCCTTCCTACATCTCAATCTTATTATCTTCTTTTTTTTTATCTTCTTCCTCTTCTTCATCTTCTTCATTTAGTTCTGCTAAAGAATCTCGTTTGTGCTCTATCATAGGACGACGGGTTTAGTCTTTGCCGGCTGGGGTTTGAGTGAGGGCATCTGTGTTTAGACGGGTGGCATCGTATTCTTGTGCTATTTCTCTTGGAGTGTTACTAATACTTAAATCTCCAATTTACTAAGCATCTTCTTTTATCTTCTTTCCCACCATTGTTGACATTCTTTTCTTCATTCTTTACATCAAACTTGGTTTTTTAGATTTAGGCTTTTCTTCTTCCTCATCTAAATTAACTTCTTCAGAGAAATTCTTTAACAAGATAGCCAAAAATAGATTCAACAGCACTAAATTACCAAAAATAAGCAGTGACACGAAGAACATTATGGTGAAATCACTCCCTGTACCTCGCACATAAGCGTACATTATGTTGTTCCAGTCTTCTCCTATGATTACAATGAAGATTGTTGTCACGGAATTTATAAATTCGTCGAAGTTTGTACGGATTGGCTTGCCGTTAGGGTCCACGTTCCCGTTTTCATCGAATTTGATCCTATAAGCAAACAACTCCATCCCAAGCAGCGCATAGATAAATATAAAAAGAAAGAGTAAAACACTAAAATTACTGATATCTTTAAGAGAATTACCAATTTTCACCAATATTTCTTGAAAACTTTTCCATGATCGAGCTAATTTAAAGACACGTAGAAGACGAACGCCTCTAAAAGCACTAATTGCTCCACCAGCACCTCCACCAGATGGATCTGCCCATGATATTACTATTTCTACTGTTGAGACAAGCACAATAAGACAATCAAACAAATTAAACTTATCTCTCGCATACCCTTTAAACCCAAGTCCAACCAACTTAATAACCATTTCAGAGAAAAACAGCCATGAAAAGACTTCATTTAAAGTTTCCATCATTTTATATTCATCTGGATCTATAGGATATCGATCTAAGGCTAATGTAACAGTATTTCCAATGATTAACATAACTACTATAAAATCAAAATATGAATGGGTGCTGAGACGATAGAAGAAACGTAAGAAGATGTTTTTATGGGAACGTTCTACTAGATCGTCGATTGGTTCGAGGGGTTTTTATGCGAGAGGCATGTTTTCGTTTATGTTGGCCGCTATGCTGGGGCTGGAGTCTTTTTAGGCTCCCATAATTTCTCGCTCGAGAACTGTTAAATCTTTTTTATCTTCGTTTGTCATGTTTATGTCTAATTGATGGGCTTCTTTTTCTATGCTGTCGACATCGGGGAGAGCTTTCATTAGTTGACCTCTGGATTTTCTCATGTCTTCGATGTCTATCTATTACATACTTTACGAAGTATCCTAATGATTCCTCCGATCCTCCTCCGTCCCAATAAGAATCTACTACGCTTTCTACTACTCCTCCGTATTTAATTTATCCTGCACAGCTTTACTTTCCGTAGTCTTCCGTTCCCTTTCCTCAATCTTCTCCAACTCCGCTTCTCTCTGCTCTTCCTCTTCATCTTTCTCCATAGAATCAAATGTCCCCATGATGACGGCAAGGATTAATTGAAGCATAAAGAAGGAGCCTATGAGCACCATTAAACAGAAGAAGATGGCGGAGAAGATAGTTTGGGAGTTGTCCATTAGATCGTACATCATGTCAACCCAACCTTCTAACGTTATTATCTGGAAAATTGTTATCATTCCTATCCCAATGTTGTCGAATGTTACTATTCCATAGAAAATTTCTGCTTGGTTTATTACACCTTCTGTTTCGAGGTTTAGGATGTCTGGGTATTGACTTGGATGACCACAATATCGACCAGCAGGGCAAGTAAACATTCCTGATCCATCTCTTGAACAAAGTCTTTCAATGTCGGGGTCAATTTCCCAAACCCCGTTTTCTGGCTCTTCCGTCATCCTGCAGCGGTTATAAAATGCTCCAACATATTACTACAACCCTAAGATCCCAAACAAAACAAACACAAACATAAGAAATATAACGACATTCGCCAGGGCAGGCAATGATTGTAGTAAAGAACCAATAAGTTTACGCATTGATGGAATTGATTTAATTGATCTTAATGGTCTTAGTACTCTTAAAGTTCTCAGAGCTTTCATATTGGGGATTCCCGGCAAGATTTCAACTATACTATGGTGAAACATATTAATATTCGATAACTTACCCAATAACAACAACAACAAAATCAATCCAATTCCATGAATCTCTAAGATATGCATTTTTGTGACAGATAAATCCCATTCCTATAATCTTAAAGAGACATTCGAAAGTAAACATAGCGGAGAAAATGAAACCACTCATTTCAACTACTTGGTTGCGAAACATTGTATTTTCTCTGTCGTTGTAATTGTAAGCCGCCATAAAGATGGAGTTGAGGAAGATCAAGAAGATTATTAAACGATCAAACCATCTTGTGGGGTTAAATTCAAACTTACTTCCACTCAATTAACCATACCAAGGCTATTCGGAGTTTGCTTTTGTTTGAGATGCACATACAAGAAACTTTAGCATACTAACCAAAACCACTCATTAAACACAATCACGTACGATATATTCTTTGTTGTGCGCTTTGAAGATGGCGTCATTCTTGGTATTTTACTCTTTAACAGGATCGAAGGCAGATAAGTTATCGAGCGAGAAAGGATTTTTCTGTGAGCGTTAGACGCGATTTAAAAACTATAATTACCTCTTTTGGCTTCAATCGATCTAGAATTGATTAAAGCTAACTCTTCTCAGACTCTGAGTACTAGTCTGGCTTTTAATTTGATTGATTCAGAACGGAGGCTGATTCATGCCCTGAGTCTTTCATTTTTTTAATTCTATTTAATTATTTCTTTTTTGAGTTT
>NVTG01000008.1 GCA_002401495.1 Candidatus Kaiserbacteria bacterium | reverse complement strand
CATCATCAAGGAATATCTGTCACGCGGGACCTATATCTTCCCGCCGGCACCCAGTCTGAAACTGATCCTTTTTATGGTCACCGCTCGTTGACCGTATAAAGTTACCTTTTTTATATAATTGGCTAGGCCAGCGACGCAGCTGGATTTTACTCTGTCAGTCGGTCATTTTTATTGGTACCTTTTCGCTTGCAGGGCTCGATATCAAAACCAACCTCTGGTTCGCAGCCGCATTGTGTTTTGTTATTGCGATTGCCTCAGCGACTCAAGATATTGCTATTGATGCGTTTCGTATCGATACTTTGGCCGAAAATGAGAGCCATAAAACCACCGCAGCTGCAGCAATGGCCACTTCAGGATGGTGGAGCGGCTATGCCTTATTAGGCGCCCTGCCATTTTATATGGCTGACATTCCTTCGATTGATTGGCCGCAAGTCTATTTTTTCTTGTCTGGAGTGATGTTGCTATTGATGAGCAGCGTATTGTGGGCAAAAGAGCCAGAATCAAATCGCGAAGCAGTTCAAGCTGAGCTTGAACAAACATATCAACAAAAGCTTGCTGGCAGTACACAAACTCGCTTTGCTAAAATCGTTGCCTGGCTTGCTGTAACCGTTTTTGATCCGTTTAGAACCTTCTTCGCCCGTAATGGCGTAAAAACAGCATTGGCATTATTGGCCTTTATCTTCTTATTTAAAATCGGTGAAGCCTTTTTGGGTCGAATGTCTATCGTGTTTTATAAAGAAGTGGGCTTTTCAAATAGCGATATTGCAACCTTCTCTAAAGTTGGCACTGCTATTCTCACCATCGCCTTTACCTTTTTAGGTAGCTTATTCAATCAACGCTATGGCATTGTTAAAGGCTTATTTATTAGTGGTATTGCGATGGCAGCCTCAAATCTTGCCTTTGCTTGGATTGCAATTGCTGGTCCTAAACTAAGCCTATACGCGTTTGCTATTATCGTTGATGGTTTTACCCAAGCTTGGTCTCTGGTTGCCATGGTGGCATTCATATCTATGCTTTGCGACAGAGCTTTTAGTGCCACTCACTATGCGTTACTTGCTTCATTAGGTAATTTAGGAAGAACCTTGCTTTCAAGCTATAGCGGCGTGGTTATTGACGACTGGTTAGCGGGTAATTGGGCGATGTTCTTTGTACTAACAGCACTAATGGTGATCCCATCACTCGTATTTTTATTCTTAATTCGCCATAAGCTTTATGCGTTAGAAAACAACTATCATCAAAGTAATTAACATATTTTATACGAATGTGATTAATTTGAGAAAGTGCAAGGGAGGGAATTAAACATTGCTTCCTTGCACTATTTATATTGCTTTAAAAGCGGCGTTTCGCTTTTAGTAATGAATAATTAAGCGTCTTTTAGCAAGTTAAGACCTTCATATGGGTCAACTTCTAGAGCGTCACAATAACGCATGAATTCAATAACATCTAAACGACGTTCTTGGTTTTCAATTTTACCAATGAAAGAATGTGGCGTACCTAAAACCTGAGCAAGGCTACGCATTGTGTGACCTTTTTCGTGACGTTTAGTTTTAAGCCATTTCGTTAATTTCGAGTTTTCTTCAGAAGAAACAGTTTTACCCATCATAAAATACATCTCCTACTAGATGATTCAAGTTAATAATTTAAGAGCGAAATTTGCCCGTCTCACTCTTGGATACATTATATACTAATAACTTTCACTTTGAGTAATTAATGATACAAATGTCTACCTTTTAGGTATGAACCGTTTTTGTACACAAGTCAAAGTGTAGCTAAAATAAAAGCAAGTGCTCTATAGTTAACTGGTTAACTGTACCAAAAAATTGATCAATTGGAAGCGTAACAAGATGAAAGTATCGCTTTAAATTCTGCATATTTATGCTTAAAGTGTATGTAAATACTGAAAAAGGCTAGGAAATGTTTCGTATATTATTTTTGTTGCCAATTGTACTGTGTGCGGTCTGGTACCTATTTTTAAAACAAAATGGCGTACCAATTAAGCAAGGCAAGAAAGGATTTGTATATATTTTAATCGCATCTGCGTTAGTTTTAGGCTTCTTTTTACTGATGATTAAAGTGACCCAACACTAGGGTCACTCATTTTTAATTAAACAGTAACGAATTTACCGATAACTGATGACGATCTCTGAGCATCAACAAAATGGCGAAAGTACTCTGTGACAAATGTTAACTCACTGGCAACAACCGTTGTCAATGCACTCACCATCGGCATTAATCACAAAAAGGTAGTTAACAGTACCGGATGCAAACGCTGGGCACCGGTTCGCTAAATCGCCTCTTTTGTTGCTAGACCTAGGTTGTGTTAAACATTATGAGTATTAATCAATACTATATTGTTATTTATCACGATACCAAAAGGTTGATTTAAAACAATTAAACTAAGAACAAACCACAGTTGAAAATAGCATGGCACTTAAAATCAAAAACGCCTGATAAAGCTGTTAAATTGCCTTCACAAAATGATACCCATCACGAACAGCGCAGGCACAAATGCATGCTCAATAAAGGCTTCTTAAACATCTCGCTCTTGCGTTTCATCACACACTTTACTTATCACACGAGGAGTGAGTCCTTGCTGCTCTAACTATGTCTGTAAGCGTGGCTACGCAAAAAATCCTGCTAATAATACGTAATATTTAGCTGAGACGGGGTTTTATGAGAAGTTAAGCAATAAAAAAGCCACATCAAGTGGCTTTCATAAATACCTAATTAAACGCTGAAGCTGGCTCCGCAACCACAGGTAGTTGTTGCATTCGGGTTATTCACAAAAAAGCGTGCACCTTCAAGCCCTTCAGTGTAATCAACAGTACCATCAACCAGATATTGAATACTCATGGGATCAACAACTAGTGTCACACCATTTTTTACAATTTCTAAATCGCCAGGGTTAGCTTTTTCATCAAAAGTAAAACCATATTGAAATCCTGAGCAACCACCGCCCGTTACGTAAACACGCAGTTTAAGATCTGGATTCTCTTCTTCTTCGATTAACTGTTTAACACGAACAGCCGCTGCATCGCTGAACTTGATTGGCAACTCATCTGACATACCAAAACCCTCAAAACCTATAATGGTTGCAATTATCTAATACCCGAGTGTTTTAATCAAGTATCCACATGGGGCAACTCAATTTAGCGGGACAATTGGCTAACCTATTTGTATTGGACTAAAGTTAATTTGTACTACATTTTAGCTGGCGATATTTTGCACTGAGGAAAGGTAATTGTGATAGAGCACTTCAAGCTTCACTTTATAACTGATCACTTAAACAGTGCACAGGTCATTCCGGCAGACTACGATTTACTACTCGTTTCTGCTTCAATCCTCATAGCCATATTCGCTTCCTATATTTCTTTTTTATTATCTGCCCGTATCAAGCACTCTTATCTAAAAAATGAAAGTCAGGTCTGGACCATCATGGCTTCTTGCTTTTTAGGAATAGGGATTTGGGGAATGCACTTTGTTGGTATGCTTGCATATAACTTACCCATCCCTATTGAATACAATATTAGCATCACCTTGGTCTCAATTTTACCAAGTGTATTTGCCAGTTACATCGTACTGTCCCCTGCCTTACAAACGGATAAAGGATTATTCTTCAGAAGTATTTTAATGGGTGCAGGAATCGGTTGTATGCATTTTGTTGGTATGATGGCGATGGTTATACCTGCAAAAATGGCCTATGAACCTTGGCTGTTCTCTTTGTCTATTCTCGTAGCTATTGTTTTATCAGGTATCGCACTAAAGATTAATGATTTTCGACTTGCCAAAGGCGTTCATAAAACACGGATGAATCTGGTCGTTGCCTTGATAATGGGCAGTGCAATCTCGGGGATGCATTACATCGGCATGATATCGATGTCGGTTTTTGAAACTGAATATACCACTTATGTTACGAACCATGACTACTCAACGTTAGCTCAACTTATTATTTTTATTCTTGCAGCATTAAGCCTGCTTGTACTGGGTGTTGTTGAGCTCAGAGCAAGGAGCTTGTTATCGGCAAAATTAAAAGCTGTGCTTAGTACGGTAAAAGATGCGGTTATTAGCTTTAATAATGAAGGGAGAATTGAATTTGCCAACCCTGCTGTTATCCACATTTTTGGTTACCAACCACACGACTTAATTGGTAAACATATTCGCACTCTCATACCGGAAAATTCTATAGAACTTGATGAAATTTTACGAGACTCACAGCTTAGCAAAAAAAGTGCAGGTAAAGGGACCAGCCGACTTTTAAAAGGACAACGAGCGAACAAAAAGCGGTTTCCTATAACTTTAGCAATCAGTTCAATTGGTAAAAAAGAGTCCGGACCTTATGTTGCAACCATAAAAGATCTCTCTGATATTCGAAATCAAGAAGCCTTTACGCAAACTATTTTCGATAATTTGCCAATTATGTTGTTTGTGAAAGAAGCTGGGCATTTAACATTTAGCCATGTAAATAAGGCCGGTGAGCAACTACTTGGTAAAAGTAAAAATCAACTAATCGGCTTAAATGACTTTGATATTTTTAGTAATGAACAAGCAGTCAGCTTCGTGCAAACCGATCGCGATGTATTAAAAGGAGATGACACCCTTACTATCGATGAAAATCCAATCACTATCGATGGCAATACTCACTACCTAAAAACCCGTAAACTCGCAATAAAAGACAGCAACGGTAAAGCACAATATTTACTGGATGTATCTGAAGATGTGACTGAATTAAAACAAGCTAAAAGCGAGCTTGAAAGCTTACACCAGCGTATGTCTATGGCAGCTGATGCCGCACATATTGGCATATGGGAATGGAACTTTGATACTAACGAACTGATTTGGGATGACTGGATGCATACCTTATTCGAGATCCCAAAATCAGAATTTAAAGGGGACTATTCAGCTTGGGCAAATAGCCTGCATCCAGATGAATATGAAGACGTGACCAACAAGCTAAAACTCGCGATCTTAAATGGCGAAGAGTTCCACGCAGAGTTTCAAATAGTTCTGCCTTCTGGCAAAACCCGCTATATCAATGCTGATGGCAGAATATACGGCAACCGTATGATTGGCGTTAATTTCGATATTACGAAACGAGTTATGGCAGAGAAAAAAATACGACAGCTGGCACAAACAGACCACCTTACTGGTTTAGCGAACCGAAATGCGCTTGAGCGTTTCATCAAACAAGAATTTGCTCGGGTTGAAAAGACAGGCTCTAAAGTAGGTTGCTTGTACTTTGATCTTGATAAGTTTAAGCCGATTAACGATAGCCAYGGCCATGCTATGGGGGATAAAGTTTTGGTAGAGGTTGCCAAACGCTTACAAGATACAGCTAGCAAGACCGATTGCGTTGCACGCATTGGTGGAGATGAGTTTGTGGTTATTGTTACCGACATAGAGAGCCAAGCACAAATAAACCGTGCGCTATCACGCTTGATATGTGCAATTAAAGCGCCTATAAAATCTGAGTTTGGTGATTTGCAAGTTGAAGCGAGTGTTGGTTTTGCACTATACCCCGACGATGCTCAATCATTTGATGAATTGCTAAGCATGGCCGACAAACGCATGTATAACCAAAAGCATCACTGCTTTAGCTGTAATGTTATGAGCTGTAAATAAGCAAATAAATACTGATAATAAATCTAATTTAGACTTATACTTATTAAACAATTAATAATAACTTTTTACCATGCGCACTTGTTTTTATGCTCTTATTATACTTGTTTTCAGCTCATCTTCAGCTGCTAGTACAAGGTTACAAGAAACTTGGAAAATAACCTCACTAGAATTCCCTCCATATGCTAGCAGTGAAATGGAAAATGGCGGAGATGCCATCGCTTTTTTAAGAAGCTCGCTTGCTAAACAATCTATAAGTCTTGAGGTTGAATACTTACCTTGGCAGGATGCTATAAAAAAAGCCGAGTTAACAGGCTACCTTGGTTATTATCCTGCTTGGCCTTCAGAAATAATGCCTGGTTTTATTGCCTCACCAACTATCTTAAACTCCCAAATAGCGGTTATTACTACCCAGTCAAACCCACAGGATTTTGAAAATATTGAACAGCTTTTTAGTGAAAATAAAGTAGGAGTTGTTGGGCCCTACACCTACCCTGATGTTATCAAAAAAGTAATCAAATCCTATGAAGACAGCATAGTAGAAACAACAAACGATGAAGAGTTGTTTCACTTAATGCAAACTAAGCAAATTAATTTTGCGATTAGTGCGCCAAAAGTTCTTAATTACTTTGCAAGGCAGCAGAACTTCCCAGAGCCAAAAATAGTGACTCAGTTTCCAGACTTCCCGTTAGTGATTGGTATGAGAGATAATGCGGAAAATCAGGCTAAAATCACTTTACTCAATGATTTATTTGCTGGCACTAGTTCTTTAGCAACAAACTACTCTCGGCCAAAAAAATTGTTGTTAACCTATATAGATATACCTCGCATCACGCCTTTTAAAGAAATAATGGCTGATGTTTATAGTGATTTAAATATCAAGGTTCAGATGCAAGCAACCCCGGCTAGAAGAGGCGTATTACTATTGAACGCAGGCGTGGTTGACGGTGATATT
This sequence comes from Candidatus Kaiserbacteria bacterium, assembly GCA_002401495.1. The sequence continues at coordinate 243 of NVTG01000008.1, read as the reverse complement.
GTGCGTTCAAAAAGCAACCTAAAAAAGTTCGACAACGTGATTGTCGTTGAGCCAAGTCTTGGCATTATAAACTTGGTACTTTTGTGTCGAAAATCACGGCCATGTGACCGGGATATTTTAGCTAAACCAAATAATCGAATTATGAGTTCTATTGGTGATACCGAGATTCTCAGCGAGTTTGATATTAAGGCAGAAATTATTTGGGTTTTAACGCAAGCGCAAGCAGATGCCTATGTAGCGGCA
>NVTG01000007.1 GCA_002401495.1 Candidatus Kaiserbacteria bacterium | reverse complement strand
TTCCAAACTCAGGTTGAAGTCGCAAAGCGTGTAAATATGGTATATGACTTTGCCTTACCACCACTTATTTTACACAGCTTGTTTAGCAATGATGCGCAAGCTCTACTGAACTGGCTAACAATTTCGCCGCGTAACTGTTTAACGGTTCTCGATACCCATGATGGCATTGGTATCATTGATGCGGGCCCTATGGGTGATAAACCGGGCTTATTAAACGCCGCGCAAATTGATAACTTGGTAGAAACCATTCATGAAAAAAGTGAAGGGCAAAGTCGCCTTGCAACTGGTGCAGCTGCAAGTAACGTTGATTTATACCAAGTAAACTGTACATATTACAATGCATTGGGCGCAGATGACTTTGATTACCTACTAGCGCGTGCGATTCAATTCTTTGCACCAGGTATTCCACAAGTTTATTATGGCGGCCTGTTCGCTTGTGAAAATGATATGGAATTACTGGCTCGCACAAATGTAGGTCGTGATATTAATCGCCCATATTTAAATGCACAAGACATTGATGCAGCGCTTGCTAAACCTGTCGTTAAAGGCTTGATTAAACTCATTCAATTGCGTAATGAGCACTCAGCTTTTAATGGTGAATTTATTGCTAAAGGTGAAGGCAGTGTATGTCGTTTAAGCTGGCATGATGATAGCAGCTCAATCGAGTTAAAGGTCGACTTTGCAAGCCGTGAAGTGATGATTCTTGATCAGCGAGATGGCGGGCAAAGCATGACTAATTTAGCTGACTTATTAGCTTAACTGCTTTGACCCAATTGCAGCTGATAGTCGATTTCGGCTGTTTGCTGCTCTTTAGATATAAACAAGGTCGCAGCAATGCGGCCTTTTTCTTCGCTATTTTGATGGACAGTTGTGAGTTTTGGCACAAATCGCTGTCCTTCATCTATACCATCAAAGCCCACAATTCTGACATCCTCGGGAATTGATAACCCCATTTTTAATGCTTCGCGCATTGCGGCAAGGGCGATTAAATCACTCATACACAACAATACATTTGGTCGTGGGGTGCTGCTAAGTGCTTCTTTAGCAGCAATGCTAGCGAAGCGTTCGCTACTTTCTGGAATATTCCATGTTCTATCATCACCAAGGGTGACGCCAGCATCGCTGATTGCTTGGTGATAACCGCGCAGTCGTTGATGAGCGATAGACTGACCAGCCTCAAATTCATGATGTTCGTAAACTCGGCATAAAACGTCGTTATCGAGTAAGCGCAGGCCTAAAATAGCAACCCGATCATCATTATTTTGTAGTGCGTGTTTGGCAATATCAAAGCTGGCTTGTTGGTTGTTTACGTTTACAGAGGCATCGCGACCGATGTTAAAATCGACAGTTACCACATGTTTTGGTACTTGTTTCAATTGTTCAACAAGTTGCTTATTACGTGGGCGACCGTAGCAAATAAAACCATCAACAAAATCAACCACGCTATTTAGGTTATCGTTGTTACCTGAAAATAATAAAAGATTGATGCCGTTTTTTTCGAGTACTGCTGACACACCACGCATAAAGCTACTTGCAACCGGATCTGATACCATATATTCAACACTGTCTGGTAGCACTAGGGCAACAATATTAAAGGTGCCACGACGTAATGATTGCGCCGCTTTATTGGGACCAAAATAGCCTAGCTTTTTACATGCAGCTAAGATCTCTTCACGGCGCGCCTTAGATAATTGATCCGGACGGTTAAACGCATTTGATACGGTAGCATTTGAAACACCTAACTCTTTGGCGATACTTTTCAGCGTCCAACTTTTTGGCTTTGTCATTATAGCTTCTTAATCGATTTACTTAATTGTAAATTACCATATAAAGAGTCGAAAAAAAGTGTTTTTAGTCATAAAAATTAACGTACCATAAAAGAATGAGTAAGAGAGCAAAAAAAGGCGAGTAGCGAGTGATTTCTAAGTTACCAAAGTGGGTTGAGATTGGGGCATTTATTTTGGCGTTGGTAGCCGGTTGCGTGAATGCAGTTGGGTTACTTAGTTTTGAACATCAAGCTGTATCACATTTATCAGGAACTGCAACTTTGCTTGGCGCAGATCTAATGCATGGCAATAGCCTTGATGCTTTACATTTATTAGGCGTATTACTGTCATTTTTAGTAGGTTCTGGTATTGCAGGGTTTTTACTGCATAGCTCTGCACTTAAATTAGGTCGTCACTACGACACCGCATTATTAATCGAAGCAGGGCTTTTATTAGGCGCACTTTGGCTATTGTTTAATGGCTCTGGTTATGGGCACTTTTTGGCCTCTGCGGCATGTGGATTACAAAACGCATTGGCAACTACCTACAGTGGTGCAATCGTTCGTACCACTCATGTGACAGGGATCTTTACTGATTTAGGTATTATGTTTGGTCGTTTTTTCCGAGGTGAGGAGCTTGATAAGCGTAAGGCTAAGCTATTTGGCCTAATCATCTTCGGCTTTATTTTAGGTGGCTTATCAGGTGCATGGTTATTTGCAAAATTTAGCTTTTCGGCGCTTTATGTACCAAGTATTATATGTATTTTATTGGCATTGACCTATCGGGTTTATACTCGTTGCAACCCTAGGTTTAATGGTTAGCAATACTCTTTGGGGTTGCGCCAAAGGCTTGTTTAAACACACGACTAAAATGGCTCGGGTTATTAAAACCTAATTGATAACAAACCTGACTAATAGCCTCACCTTTTTCGAGCAGTTTGTATGCTTTTTGTAAGCGTAATTGCTGCTGCCAAAGAGCTGGGGTGACACCAAATGCTAGCTTAAATTGCTGATAAAACTTACTGCGGCTCATACACGCTATCTTACATAACACATCAATATCAATATTCTCTGCGAGATGTTGTTCTATATAGCTAATTACATGGCTCATTGGAGTTGCAAGTTTACCTTTCTTACAGCTTGCGATCATTAAATCTCGGCTTTGTTGCTGTAATAGGCGGGTTATTAACTCATTGAGTGATAGATCAATTAAGTAATCACGGTGTTGTTCATTTTCGCTAAACAGGGTAATCATCCGTTCAAGCAGTTGTTGGGTTTGCAGGTTATGCTGTGTATGGACTAGCTTCGTTTGATATTGGAAAAAGTCATCTTGTGTAATTTGCTGATTAAAATTAAGTATATCGACTACTTGGCTTATTTTGTCTGTACTAATTTCAATCGCTAAACAGGTTGTTGGTTGGTTGAGCGAAGCATTTGGAAAATCGATTAATACACCTTGCTCTGGGGCCAGTACAAATGACTGGTTTGGCAAGAACTCTTCATGATAATCACTGTCAGCAACAAGCATGATTTTTTTGCCACTGATCATGCCGCAAAATAATAATTCAGTGGAATGCAGCGCTACTTTTTGCGCATCTAAATAGGTGTCGTAAATACTTAATTCAGCATGCTCTCCAGCAAAACTTACTTTATTTTCAATAAGCACATCAATACGTTGCCGTTTCTTATCTAAACTTCTGCTGCTAACTGATGTGTTCATTGTTGCCTCGCTGCCGCCCTAAATTCTGGACAAATAGTCAAAAAGTCTGGACTAGGAATCAAGTGTACTTCTATTAACTAAGCTAACTTCAAAAGCTAGCGGTTCATTAAACAATAACCTACCGCGTAATTTAGTCAATGCTAAATAAAACACAACAATTTGAAGAGAGAACACATTATGATTTATGCAAACCCAGGTAGTGAAGGCGCAAAAGTTAATTTTAAAGCGCAATACGAGAATTATATTGGTGGCCAATGGGTTGCCCCTGTAAAAGGAGAATACTTTGAAAACATCAGCCCTGTGAACGGTAAAGTGTTTTGTAAAGTACCTCGTTCATCAAAAGAAGATATCGAGCTGGCACTTGATAAAGCCCATGATGCAAAAGCAGCGTGGGGAACAACGTCAGTCACAGAGCGCAGTAATATCTTATTAAAAATAGCCGATCGTATTGAACAAAATCTAGAGATGCTCGCGGTTGCAGAAACCTGGGATAATGGTAAAGCAATTCGTGAAACTCTGGCGGCAGACGTGCCATTAGCGGCCGATCACTTTCGCTATTTCGCAGGCTGTGTTCGCGCACAAGAAGGCTCTATTGGTGAGATTGACGAAACCACCGTTGCGTATCATTTCCATGAGCCACTGGGTGTAGTAGGGCAAATTATTCCTTGGAATTTCCCATTGCTAATGGCTGCATGGAAGCTTGCTCCAGCTCTTGCTGCGGGCAACTGTGTTGTTTTAAAACCGGCTGAACAAACACCTGCATCAATTTTAGTGCTGCTTGAAGTCATCGGTGATTTGTTACCAGCAGGTGTTCTAAATATTGTGAACGGTTATGGTAAAGAAGCTGGCGAAGCCCTCGCAACCAGTACTCGAATTGCTAAAATTGCCTTTACAGGTTCAACGCCGGTAGGTTCACATATTTTAAAATGTGCTGCTGATAATATTATTCCATCAACGGTCGAACTAGGTGGTAAATCGCCAAATATCTTTTTTAACGATGTAATGGAAAAAGATGATGAGTTTTTGAGTAAAGCTATAGAAGGGGCTGTACTTGCATACTTTAATCAAGGCGAAGTTTGTACCTGTCCATCGCGTTTATTTATTCAAGAAGACATTTACGAGCAGTTTATTGAGCGTGTTCTTGCCCGCACTTTACAAATTRAACGTGGTAACCCACTTGATACAGAAACCATGGTCGGCGCACAAGCATCGCAAGCTCAGTTTGATAAGATCCTAAGTTACATCGAAATTGGTAAACAAGAAGGGGCTGAAGTACTCGCTGGCGGTGAAGTAGAGCAGCTGTCAGATGAGTTTAACGGTGGCTACTACATTCAACCAACACTGTTAAAAGGCACCAACGACATGCGTGTGTTCCAAGAAGAAATCTTTGGCCCCGTTATTTCAATGTCGACCTTTACAGATGAAGAGGAAGCATTAGCGCTTGCCAATAGCTCAGAGTTTGGCTTAGGGGCTGGTGTATGGAGCAGAAATATGAATCGTGCTTATCACTTTGGCCGTAAGATTGAAGCGGGCCGCGTTTGGACAAACTGCTATCACATGTATCCAGCGCACGCTGCTTTCGGCGGATATAAAAAATCAGGCATTGGCCGCGAAACACATAAACTCGCCCTTGATCATTACCAGCAAACTAAAAACCTATTAGTAAGTTACAGTGAAAATCCACTGGGCTTCTTTTAAAAGCAATTTCTTATTGTTGTCGAAACTACCCAAACGCCACGTCTAGTGGCGTTTTTATTTTGCGCAAATGTATTCCCAAATCTTCTTTTCTGTTATTAATAAATCATTGTTGAGTAAGGAATTTTAAACATGATTAGAAATACAACGGTTGATGATAGTAAAGCCATTGCTGCAATTTACAATCACTATGTTCTCAATAGTACGGTTACATTTGAAGTTGATGCTATCACAGACGTTGAAATAGCAAAGCGGATACAGGCTAATCTTGCCTCTGGCTTACCTTGGTTGGTTGCCGAAATTAATGGCAAGGTTATTGGATATTGTTATGCAACACCTTGGAAAGCACGTAAAGCTTACCAACACTCAGTGGAAATTTCGATTTATTTAGATGCTGGTAGTCATGCAAAAGGGGTTGGTACACAGCTCTACGCTGCGCTGTTTGCTCAGCTAAAAGCGCAAAATGTACATGCTGTTATGGCAGGGATTGCATTACCTAATGTAGCAAGTATCGCCTTGCATGAAAAATATAATATGCAAAAGGTCGCGCATTTCCAGCAAGTTGGAAAAAAGTTCGCTCAGTGGGTTGATGTAGCTTATTGGCAAGTTATTTTATAACGGGCATAAAAAAGCCTGGCGAACACACAAGCCAGGCCTTTGACAACAATTTGGTTGAGTCACCGCAAGTGCCATGACTCGGAATAAAAAAGCTTAGAGAACACACAAACTAAGCTTTTGACAACAATTTGGTTGAGTCACCGCATGTGCCATGACTCGGAATAAAAAAGCTTAGAGAACACACAAGCTAAGCTTTTGACAACAATTTGGTTGAGTCACCGCAAGTGCCATGACTCGATATATGAAAAAGCCCAGAGAACACACAAGCTAGACTTTTTGTGACAACAATTCCGTTATAAAGCTAAGTTTTTCTTAGCGCGGTTTAGGTTGTGATTGACTAAATCATTACCCGATATTTTTACCGCTTCATAAAAATCTGACAGTGCAGCTGTGTCGTTTTTCGACATGATGCGTGCGATACCTCGATTACTTAAAGCGAAAGAAGTTAGCTCTCGGCGTTTATATCCGCGTACTTCGCTTGTATTAAGAAGCTTGATAGCTTCAGTACAAAGTGATTCTGCATCGCTGAAGTTTTTAGACTTCACACTTGCTGCGCAACGATTGAATGCAAGTTCGTATTGGCTGTTTGAGTCAGTCGCTTGAGCTGTGCTATTTAACACTGCATCATATTGGCCTTGCATAATTGCTTGCGATGAATCTGAGTCGCTAATTACCATTAGTTTGTAGTCACTTTGATCAGCGATTGCAAAAGCTGAACATGTCAATAAAGAGCTAAGAGCAAGTCGTTTTAAAAGTGGTTTAAACATGATTGGTTTCCTCGTTAATCGCAGCATCGTTTGCTGATGAGTTAACTTTAGAGTAATCCATCTAAATCGACAAACGATTAAAATAAACCTGATAGATGAATTTTTTTAATCTATTCATATGTGAAGTACTTTTCATTGCCACAACAATGTCTTAGTGATTAAATAGGGTGTTTTTTGAACATAATGACTATTTAAAATGGATTTTTATGAAACGCTTGGCGCTTTACTCATCACTTATCTTTACAGCTCTTAACTTTAGCTCACTTAGTGTGGACATATGTCGCGCCAATGAGGCTAATACAGTAACTAACTCTGAAATTAATTGGTCTGA
>NVTG01000006.1 GCA_002401495.1 Candidatus Kaiserbacteria bacterium | reverse complement strand
ATCCTAACGTAAACATATGTCCTGTATGTATGGCACACCCAGGAGTTTTGCCTACAATAAATAAGGAAGCAGTTCATCAGGTTCTTCGTGTTGGAACTGCAATGGGAGGTAGGTTAGCAGACTACTCAGAGTTTGATCGGAAAAACTATTTCTATCCGGATATACCAAAGGCGTATCAGCTTAGTCAGTTTGAGTTCCCGCTTGTTTCAGGCGGAGAATTAAGAGGAGTTGAACTAACTAGGATTCACCTTGAAGAAGATACCGCACGATCGTCTCACACGTCTGAGTCTGGAAGTAGTCTTGTTGATTTTAATAGGGCAGGAGTTCCATTGATGGAATTAGTTACAGAGCCTGTGATGCACTCAGCTGAAGAGGCTGGGAACTTTGGAAGAGAACTAAGACTACTACTGAAAACCCTTGAGGCGTCTAATGCAAACATGGAGAAGGGAGAAATGAGAGTGGAAGTAAATATATCCATTGCTGAAAAGGGGGCTGAACTAGGGACTAAGGTGGAGATAAAGAACCTAAACTCCTTTAAAGCTGTAGAGAAATCTATTGAATTTGAAATACAAAGACAGAGTGAGCTACTTGATAGTGGAGAGAGGGTTGTACAGGAAACTAGGGGATGGGATGAGAATAAGGAAATAACATTTAGCCAGAGGATGAAGGAGGAGGCTGCAGACTATAGGTTCTTCCCAGAACCAGACTTGCCCAAACTAAAGCTAGGAGAAATAGAAGAATTTAATGTTGAGAATTTACGGGAAAGTCTTCCTGAGTTACCTGATGAAAAGAGGTCTCGACTAGCGGATGCTTATGACTTAAAGAGCGAAGCAATAGAGGTCTATGTATCTGATAAAAAACTAAGCGAGTTTTTTGAAGAGGTTATTCAAAACTTAGAAGGATCAAAAGAAAAAGCCAAGCTTGCTTCCAATTATATTTTGAATAATCTAGTTGCAATGAAGAATCCTGAGGGTCATATCACCGAAAGAATTAGCCCGACTACCTTTGCTCAAGTAATTGACCTTGTCCACGACGGAGAGGTGTCCTCAAATGGAGCTGTGGAGCTCATGGAGAAGGTTGTAGAGGATTCAGTACTCGATGTAGATGTTAGGTCCCTTGCAACCGATACAGGGCTATTACAGCAGAATGATGAAGCTGCACTTATTGCCATAGTCGACACAGTGCTTTCAGAGAATACAGACGCTGTAAGTGAGTTTCGATCAGGTAAAGAACAGGCCTTACAATACCTCGTAGGACAGGGAATGAAGGCTAGCAAAGGGTCCGCTAACCCTGCAAAATTGAAAGAAATAATAAAGGAGAGAATATAAAGTTGTAACTTTTTCCGTAGGTTTTTACCTGCGGTTTTTTTGTGCAAATCTCGTCTTTGCGAACCAAGACCAGCCCAGCCGAGATATACACATATGCATAGTCCATACACTATCTCTTTAGGACGAGTCCTGGTATAGTACATGGATGAGCGATGTTATTGTAAACAATAAGAAGCTAATATCTACCACTAAGGCAGCAGAAAGCAGTGGATATTCTAAAGATTATATTGGACAATTGTGTCGAAATTCTAAAATTGAGTGCCGACAAGTCTCCGGACACTGGTACGTGAATAGTGATTCTTTGGACGCATATAAAGGTACAAACGACTCAGATAAGAGTGAGGTGAAAAGTAGCGATGTTTCGACTACAGATGAGGGTGTTATTAGAGACGATACTATAACGCATGATGGAGATGAATACATATCAACCTCAAGAGCCGCAGAGCTTACAGGCTATACTCAAGACTACATAGGACAAATGGCCCGTAGTGGCGAAGTAGCGGCCCACAGGATGGGGCGCAGATGGTTTGTGGGGAACGATTCATTACTTAATCACAAGAAGCATAACGACAACTTACTAGCTGCTGTGCAGTCTCAAGCAAGTGGTGTAGGTCTGGTTAAAGAGAGTGCTCCAATTAAGGTGGAGAAGACTCCAGAATTAGAGAAGGTAGACATCAATTTTAACGTAAAATATGTATCAGAAACTGACCACCAATTAGTTCCAAATATGCGTTTGGGGGAGAAGGATTCCCTAAATGGTATATATGCGCAGAGTGATATAATTGATAGTCGTATTAATGAAATACCTACCGAAACTCCAAAAACAGATTTTGAGGGTCCATCTGAAGAAATGGTGAAAATGCCTAAAATCACTCCAATGCCTAGTGTTAATGTATCTCGTAACGCCGAGAACGTAGACGGGATTGGTTTAAAGAAACAGGTTGTCTTTACTCCTCCACCTAAGGTGGCTAGAAAGCACGGAGCATCTAGTCGTTCCTTGGTTATAGTGGCGCTTGTATTGATGGTGGGAGGTTATGGGGTATATAGCTTCGTGTTTGGAGAGATTGTAGCTGTGTCTAATGTATTTGGTGCAGCTGTAGACTTCTTGATACCGGCTGACCTATTGCCAGGGCTTCAAGAGAAGTTCGGGGAATTCTTCCCAGGAACAAAGTTTCGTTACGTTGCAAGCTAATATATTAAACTGCAAACTGACGAACAGACAAGTGATACATAGCTATATCGCTAATACGATTCACCATAATTACTAAAAGGTTATTGTAAGTTAGCAGAACTTGAAAAATGGATAAGTGTACAACAATAGACTGACATTCTTATCAAATACTCTCCTGTCACCTGTATCTACTCTCAGGAGGACGGATCCTTGCTATAGCAGGTACATCATGATTTACAAGAAAATGGAGCTTAAAACTCCTAAACCTAACTTTGAGAGTTCGCTGACGGAATTGTGGAAGTTCCTAAAGGCACTCCGATGTCAGTATTAATGTATCTCGTAACACCGAGAATGTAGGCGGGTTGCTTTAAAAAGGCAGAGTGTCTTTGTGCTCCCGACTAAAATGGCTAGAAAGCACGAATCATCTAGTCGCACGTGATTGCATTGGTGGAAAGTATGCTATGTAGCCTTATAGTTCCGTGTGCGGGGAGGTGGTAGCGGTATCCAATGTTATTTGGTGAGATAGGCGATTTTTTGACGCTGACCCAAGACTACAGTAGAAATCCGAAGAATTCTACCCGAAACAAAGTTTGTACGTCGCAAAACAATTAGTTTTAAAATATGAACTTACGGATAGGCAAGTAATACATAGCCACATCGGGAAGGAGCTTTATATATTTACATAAAATCACTTATTTTCCTTGCAGAAGTAATAGTATATAAGTTGAAGTTAGATAGTGTTTACAACTTCCCCTGATAGGCTCATTTCTGCACTCAGGAGAGCGTATAACGGTTACCAGTACAATGATGACTTACAGAAAAAGGCCCACTTAAACTCCCAACCAAATTTTGATAGTCCCATTTAAAGAAATGGTTGAAATGTAAATTTGGCCTTGTGAATGCTTTCGTGAAATTGCAAAAAACGCTTGCAGTTCTTCTTATTCCTGCAGTAGAGGGGCTTAAATTACGCGGTCTACATATCCACAGAAGAAACGTGCATTATGCGATGTATCTATATACTATATAGATACATCGCGTTTACGACCCGGCCAAAACACCGTGAGTAAACATTTAATTCTAGACAACAAAAAATATCTTTCCTCAATGTCCGCAGGTAAATCTGTTGGATATACTTCGGATTACGTTGGAAGGATGTGTAGAGTTGGTTCTCTTGAATGTCGCCGCATCGGAAGATCGTGGTTCGTTGAAGAGAATTCGCTTAAGGATTTTGCTTTAAAGCAAATTGAAGAAAAAGAAGCTCGTAAGGGAAAGTTGTCTAAACAAAGAAAAGCTGAGTATGTAGAGGCTCCAGTAGTTGAGGTTGCGGAAGTTAAAAAGGAGCTTTCTGTTGAAAAACCTAAAAGAGAAGTGTACTCGTACACTCAGCCTCCAGTCGAGAATATTGAAAGTCCAATAACCGCAACACATTTTCGTGCAAAAATTGCAGAGGAAGAGAGTAAAATGGAAATCATTGAAAGGGCTTCAATGGTGCCAGTAAGTCCTCTCGCTAATATTGCAAACAAGGCAATGGTTCTGGTTACCTCAGTAGCATTGGTATTCGGATCATATTCTGTAATAGACAACAGGTACTATGAAGCAGCCGTAACAGTTACAGGGGAAGGAGTTAATTACGCTGTTGCATCTCTACAAGGAATTTCAGAAAGACTTTACGCTTTTGATAGTAAGTTTAGTAAGGCTATTGTGTCCCTGGATGATTTGTCAGGACAATCTGCAAGCTCAATAATGGGAGGAAATATGATGGCTCAGGCTGGAGCAGCGGATCTTGCTGATAGTATATTCAGGAACGTTAAAGGATTTTTCTCCAGACTGGGAACTAAGTTAACACCTGACTCAACTGTCGTTGCAACGGGGAACACAAGAGGAATCGTTAATATAAGTGTTAAGAGTGTAGCGAAAGAGAACACTGAAGAATTTGTATATAGCGAAAAGGCTAGGACTCCAAGCACTATAGTACAGAATATAATAAACCAGCCTGTTGTAGAGAGAATTGTAGAAACTCGGCAAATAATAAGAGAAGGAGGAATTACCCTTGCTCAACTTCAAGAAACAGAGAACGAACTAAGGAAAGATATAGCAAAAATGGCCCTTGCTATAAAAAACAATACAGGTGGAAGTTTTACAAACATCGCTCTTACTCAAAGAATAGACAGGCTTAGCAGCGTTGATATTTCTGGATCAACAATTACTAGTTCAACTGCTGCTCTAACATCTTTAACAGTTTCCGGATCTGCAACTTTTGAGTCTTCTTTTTCAATCCCAAACTCAACTTCGCTACCATCCACATGTAGTACAGGAGAGCTATACTTTGATACTGACGCAACAACTGGGGAGCGACTATACGCTTGTGAGAGCGCTGACTCCTGGGTACTGCAAGGCGGAGGTGGAGGTGGGCTATTCACCGACGGGGGTACTGCAACCTACCTAACATCACTAACAGACGATCTCGTAATCGGAGGATCAACTCTCGCTACTTCAATCTTTTCAATTGACGAATCTTCAGGAACATTCCTGTTCGGAGGAGACCAAAGTGCTAACCCAACACTAACCTTTGAAGCAACAGACGGAGACACCGGAGACTTTGGATTCAACACTAGTGACGCTTTCTACTTTACTGGTGCAAACGTTGGTATTGGAACAACAACCCCGGCTGAGGCGTTAACAATTAATGGTGCCATTTCTTTAGTACCAGGTTCTGCTCCAACAGAAAACGAAGGAGACATTTATGCAAACTCTTCTGATAACAACCTGTATTTTTACGATGGAACAAGCTGGGTTGATCTAACTGCAGCAGCAGGCGGTGGATCAGGAGATATAACAGCAGTTGGTTCTATGACAACAGGAGCAGCGTTTGCTGACTCTACAGCAGACGACGATTGGTTAGGACTTGGAGCATCAGCCGGGCGTATTGAATTTGATAATCAAGCAACAGACGAAGTAAACATTTTAAATGCAAACGTTGGTATTGGAACATCAACCCCATCTGTACTCTTAACAGTGGGTGCAACCTCCACACAACAGTTCCTGGTATCCGATCTTGGTGTCATCACAGACGGTGTATGGAACGGTACAGCACTAACTGACGCTTACGTTCCTGATGATATAACAATCGATCTAGCAGCAACTGCAACAGCCTTAGCTACAGCAAGAACAATCGCAGGAGTGTCTTTCGATGGAACAGCAAACATCTCACTAAACAACAACGCAATCACTAACGGTGCAGGTTACATCACAGCTACCCTCACCGAAGAAGAAGTCGAAGACTTCGTAGGAGGAATGCTAGGAGGAACTGAAACAGGAATCACTGTTACTTACCAAGACGGTACTAACGACATCGACTTTGAAGTTAACGGAGTACTACAAGACCTAAACACACTAGGTGCACCATCAACCGACGGAGAGATTCTAGTTGCAACAGGCGCAGGAGCATTCGCCTACGAGAGTGGAGCAACAGTACGAACATCTCTTGGCCTAACAATCGGCACAAACGTTCAAGCATACGACGCTGACCTTACCACCTACGCAGGCATCACACCTTCAGCTAACGTTCAATCACTACTTGGTGCTGCATCCTACGCAGCAGCTAGAACTCTTCTCGACCTAGAACCAGGAACTGACTTCTACTCAATCTCGGCCGCTGATTCCGCATTCGAAGCTGAACTTACTAACTCAGCAGGCCTTCTTGCAGCACTTTCAGACGAAACAGGAACAGGACTAGCGGTATTCTCAACAGCACCAACCTTCACAACTTCAATCACAATCGGCTCCGCCGGAATCTCTGAAGCTGAACTAGAGATCCTAGACGGTGCTACTCTTACTACAACCGAACTTAACTACGTAGACGGCGTAACAAGCGCAATTCAAACTCAACTTGATGCTAAAGAAGTACAACTAGACAACGAAGCAGGACTCTATGCAGCCCTCTCTGACGTTACCAACTTCCTACAAACAGGAGACGCACTTGCAGGAGACGACATCACAGACGGTTCTATTGATCAAAGCGAGATTGCAGACGACATCCTAGACTTCGTTGACCTTTCAGACGCTCTAACAGTAGACGCTGACACAACAATCGATTCAACAACCAACACAATCACATTCAACGGCGGTCTTCTTATCGCATCGTCCACCCCTGCAACCACTACAGCCGCTCTCTACAACACAGGAGGAACACTGTATTGGAACGGAAGTACTATTGGAACAACCCTCACCGAAGAAGAAGTCGAAGACTTCGTAGGAGGAATGCTAGGAGGAACAGAAACAGGAATCACCGTAACTTACCAAGACGGTACTAACGATATCGATTTCGAAGTTAATGGAGTACTACAAGACCTAAACACATTAGGAGCAGCATCCACCGATGGAGAGATCATTGTAGCCACTGGAGCTGGAGCATTTGCATACGAATCTGGTGCAACAGTACGAACATCCCTTGGTCTAACCATTGGAACTAACGTTCAAGCATACGACGCTGATCTAACCACTTATGCTGGCATCACACCTTCCGCTAACGTTCAATCCATACTTGGAGCTGCAAACTACGCCGCAGCACGAACACTCCTCGACCTAGAACCAGGAACTGACTTCTATTCCATCTCTGCATCAGACGCAGCCCACGAAGCTGAACTTACCAACTCAGCAGGCCTTCTAGCAGCACTCTCAGACGAAACAGGAACAGGACTAGCGGTATTCTCAACAGCACCAACCTTCACAACTTCAATCACAATCGGCTCCGCCGGAATCTCTGAAGCTGAACTA
>NVTG01000005.1 GCA_002401495.1 Candidatus Kaiserbacteria bacterium | reverse complement strand
CAAATGAATTTTGGGAACATTGTCCTTTAAGACGAAGAAGAAAAGCAAACTTTTTGCAATGGCGAAGATTCATTACAATTAGAAGATTTCATGTAAATCATAACTGATTCATGTCAATCGACAGCTGAGGCTGAATCTAATCTGATCAATGCTTTTGGTATGTTTGATAGGTCTAAGTAAGTTATTTGTATCTTCTTAACTCAAAATAGAAAAGGGTATATAAATAGTAGTGATTTGACTGAGGTTTTTGGAATTTTAGGGGAATGGGTTACGGAGGATGAAATTGGGAGTAAGTTGAAGGGGGATTATGGAGTGTAGCGATGATTAAGATTGCAGGGGTGAAAAGTAATGACAAGATAAATTTCCGTGAGTTTTGCGATTTCTTTTTCAAAAACGATTGAGAAGTGTTTGTTACAATTATTGTATATTACTTTGAAAGTTAAATAAGTTAAATATGGCTCAGAAAAGTTTCTTATAGTAAGCGATAGTGTTTAATGCGTTCCGTCGTTAGAACGTTGTTTTAGACACCTTTGTGTTGTACCTGTAACGGTAAAAATCAAGATGAAGATGATTTTGAGCTGATGTTTAATTCCTCAAAGACACTAAAATCAAAACAATAATCYTACGCATCAATTTCAACTGCCTCAATCGCGGTTACTGTAAGTTATCYCMYACCCGTAATTCCATGAGTCTTACTTTGACTCAATCTCYMCAGAATAGAAACCGYAAAAACAATGATTCCTTCGTATTGAAGAACTTACGTGGCTCAACTAGCTCATTGTTCTCTCAAAATAGTGGTTATTGTGATAAAGGAGGAATGAATTCATAACGAATGCTTGAATAGAGTTTTGAAAATAAAACCAGCAGCAGTTAAATGCATCAAATATTCCACCACAGAACAAGCAAACATGACTTGAATGCACACTCAAATATGCCGTCAATTGTAGAATAAGACACGGATGATGCGAAAGAGAACAATGGAAGTCATGCAATGATGGAATCTAATTATTCAATTTGAACAGATACTTCGCGGAAATTGATTTTAATTTGGTATTTACAACAACTCAATTCAATCACTTATCTTTCTCTGCTTTGTTTACCTCGTCTTCTTCTTCTTTTGGGGTCTCCTCGGATCCTTTTTTATCTTCAACCACATCAGCAAACACCAACTCCCCCTCCCCACTCTTCTTAACCTTATTAAACACCTTCGCAGCCTCAAACACCCCCTTAAACTTATCAGAGTCTTCACAGTAAACCCTCCTTCCACTTACCATCAACAGTTCTCAGCTTCAACGACAACTTCTCTTCAGCAACAGTCTCCTCAGAGTAATCAGAACATACCCAAGTCCATGCTCTATCACTTCCTTACATTCTAACCAAATCACACAATGGTTCTTGAACTACCCCATTAAACTCAACTCTACTTACTAAAGAAATTAGCTTAAATCTTCCAAGTCTTCTCCTATCTTAAGATGAATCTGATCATCTTTGACTCCTTGTGTCTTAATAGCTTTGCATCACCTGTACCTCTTTCTTTCCACATGCCATCACGGTATCTGAAAAGGCGTGCTCTCATTTTAAAGATGCATTCTTCGGATTCTTCTCCTGTTACTACCTTTACTTCAGGTAAGTCGATCTGGGTGGGGAGTTGAGGGGAGAGGTGACTTACGATCTTAGCGAATTCTCCTTTAACTTCTTCTTGTGGGTCACCGTATTCTATGTTCGATTTTACGGGAGCAGCGGAATCGGCTGGGGTGTCAGATGACATATCTAATATTAAATTATATCAGCCAGTTAATAGTTGCGGTATTTTCAATGGATGTGAGAGTGAGATTAGGGAATTATTTAATATTGAAAATATAGAAACTCATGCATTTTCGATAGCTTCTTTCATTGAAGCAGCAAGGCTCTTAACATTCTTGGTGTTGATTCCAGCCATTGAGATTCTTCCGTTTTTCACGAGGTAAACTTTCTTTTTGTCAATCAAGTAATTGCATTGGCTCTCAGTCATTCCAGTGTATGAGAACATTCCAATTTGGTCAGTAACGTGGCTCCAAGTTCCTGGGGTGCCGTTGGCTTCAAGCTCTTTTCTGAGGGCAATTCTCATTTCAATGATTCTTCCTGCTACTTATTTAAGTTCTGCTTTCCATTCTGTTGTCAAAGCTGGGCTGTTCAAGATTGTTGCTGCAATTCTTGCACCGTGAATGGGTGGGTTGGAGTATGAAGCTCTAATTTTAACTTTCATTTGAGATTAAATTCTATCTCTGATGTCTTTGTTGTCACAGACGATATGAAGGCATCCTGTTCTCTCTCCATAAAGACCCATGTTTTTAGCAAATGACACGGCAATTGCCATGTTGAAACCTCTGTCATAGAATAGTCTTATCGCATAAGCATCTGCGTCGCAATCTCCAGTGGCAAATCCTTGATAAGCAAAATCAAAGAATGGGAACAATTCTCTTTCTGCGCAAAGATCCGCAATGACATTCCATTCATCGTTTGTAGGATCAACTCCAGTTGGATTATGAGCGCAAGCGTGTAAGGTAATGACTGACCCTTTAGGAATTTCTTTGACTGATTTCTTCAAGCCTTCAAAATCAAGCCCTTTATTTTTAGGGTTATAGTAGGTGTAAGAATGGATATCTCCCCATCCAGAATGTTTATAAATACTCCCATGATTTCCATAAGTTGGTTGAGGCACATGCATCTAACCATTTCCTGGTCTGATTTCTTTTAAGAACTCTAAATTCATTCTCAGTGCTCCTGTTCCTGAAATTGTCTGAGCGGTGTAGAGCTAAGTATGAAGCGTAATGACTTACACGATCCTAATAGTTTCTATCTCCTAAAAGGAATTTTTGGCATCCTTTGATAAATTCTGTGTCTCCGTCAATAGGTGCATATTCCTTGTCAAGATGAACATCATTGGTAAGCTATTTCTCAACCTTGTCAACAACTTTGAAGGTGTATGGTTTTCCATCATCATCTCTGTAAGCTCCAAGACTCAAATTAATCTTATCTTTGCTTGGGTCTAACTTGTAGGCTGTTGCAATACCAAAAATTGAATCCGGAGGTGCCATTGGCACATTTGGGAATTCATTCACAGCTGTCACAGACTATGGTATGAGCGTTTGGTCAACTTACTTGTTTAAGCTAGTTATGGATTAGAGATATTCTTTACATTTAATTAATTACGTCATTAAAGATTCTAATTCAATAAATACGAATGTGAAGCGCGACTTCCGTCTTTTATTCTCTGACTCAGAGCTGATCCTGACTTAGAAGGGATGTGTCTTGCTCTCAGATTCACGGGCATTTGATATTATTAACCTCCCAACAGCTGGTGAGATGAGTTTGTTCCATGTCCCAGCTTTTGTTGGCTGAAAGACTTCAAAAGCTCCCCAATCTTCTGACTTTCAATGTCAAGTTTCTGGTTTTTTGGTTTTTGGAATGAAGCTTTTAATAAAATCTTGCTGCTTTCTGCTATTTCATTCAACTTACTCTTGTCTAAGTCAGCAATTTTCACCTAATTGTAGTCAAGCAGCCTCTTTTTCTAATCGATCTCTGTGCTCCATTCATTATATTTAGTTGACGTCTTATGAAAATTTTAATCTTACACTTCTTTAAAGTTTCTTAATTCTCTTATTGGTGACATATGATTTATCGAAACATAATTGTTCGGTATTTTCTTCGCCATCTGTGCCTTTCGGATCACTTCTTTGATATTGAATCTGTACGGGACGACTTCAGTCTCTTTCTCGGTTAATTTTCTCTATCCCGTGTTTGTGGTTTTCTTTTACTTTGATTTATTAAATGACTCTATTCCAGTTGGCTCTCCTGATGTTGAATAATTAGAGCTAGCTTGGGTCTATCGCTTTAATGGTCTCTTCTTTGGTTTCGCTTCTAGCACATCAAAATTAACCAGTTCATCATGAGGAAGCAAGAATACTTGACGTTATTCTCCCTCTGCTACGTTGACGTTGCCGCGGGGACTGGGGAATTCTTTGTCGCTTATTTCGCTCAATGGGGTGCCTTCTCGGATTACAAAGTCTTTATCCTAAAACATAAAATTCCTATAAATATTCTAAATAGGATCATGATGTAACTACAATTTCTCTGGTTCTTCTTCCAACAAAGCCTTCTCCACATACTTCAGATTATGAATCTTAAACAATTCATTCTTAAAGTTTTAAGCTAAAATATTAGTAAGATCTTTAAAGCCTTCAAAAGCAGAACCAAGGTTTTTAAGAGATGTCAGTCCTCGCCATTCTTCTGATTTCGCAAATCGCTTTTATTCTAAATTGCGTTCGTACATTTGACGCACTTTTGAATCTTTCTTTTCACATTTACCTCTAATCATCCTATCATGATAATACCTACTTCTATTAACATTCCCAAAATAATAATACTATAGAGCCAACGAATCATACGCCTTCAACTCACTCTCACTGCTGCCCAGATCCCAAGCTAGTTCCAGTTGTTTCTTGAAGCTTATTATTGCAATTTTATAATCTTTTTGAGCTTAGTAACACTTTCCAAGCTACTAATACGAAAACATAACAGTCTCAAGATCCTCTTATTCTTACGCAATATTCCTCAACGTCTTAAAATTACTAATAGCCGTAACATAATCACTCGACTACACACATATAAACCCAATCAACTAATGAGTCTTCTTTAAAGTATCAAGATCTCTTGCTGGTAATGCCAATCTAATAACAGATAATAGATATTTTATTGAGTCTTTGAWGTCTTTTTATTAGAAACTTCTGAAACTCCATTTACAGAGATTTTCTATTGCTCCTAGGTAATCTTGCTGGATTCTCTCAGCTTCTGAGATGCCTTGATCTTTTTTTATTAATATTGTGTCGAAGCTTTCTTTGCTTACATTTTTTAGGTTTTGGTATTCTGCTAACTTTTTTGTTTTTGCTAACAAAACTTTTTTTAATTTTTCGATTTTTGGTCGGATTGGGAGATGTTCTAAATCAGCAAAGTTCTGTAACATTACTGAAATATCTTCTCCGATGTTGAACTTAGATTTCACGTCACTCTCTCCACCTCGATACGAAAATTCGCTTTCATTAACAATCTCCGAAGTAATAGGCAATCGATTAGATTTAACCCTTGACATACTCCTCGATTTAGGTTTATGATGCGATTCCGTCCTCGAAGTATATGCAGATGATTGCTAAGGGTTTTAAGGCAATAGAGACGTCGTTGATTGATGATGATGTTTGGACTTAAGGAGAGATGTGCTTTATTGCTTCATTAAATTTATTAATTAACATATATGATATCAGCTTTTAACTATATTATTCTTTTCTTCCAAAATTGAAGCCTTCAGAGACATGTTCCTAGTTGAGGTCCCTATTTAATTGTTTGATTGCTTTGACTTTACTGCAGGATGTTTTTTCTCAAGCTATTACGCTTCTTTAATACTTTGGTGCTTCACTAATTTCTACAACCTTATATTTATATCTTTCATTGTCACCTTACGAAAGCCAGTGGTACTTGGCCATATCAAGGGTTCTTAACCTGGCTTAAATGATTCATTTTTAATCTCTAATGGAGTTGAAGAAAACTAAGGAGAATTATTTAGTACTTTTTTTAGGACTTTCGATGTTTCTGAAATTCCTTCCATGTCGAAATCTGTTTGATCATCGGTTTAGTCACTGAGAGATTAACTGAGTTTATTAATAGCTCCAAATCCTTATGAATTAAAGTTTGGAGAAAGAGCTCCTTTATCTTCTTAGCCGATTGGTTGAGTTGGTGCTAAAAGTTTAGAAAATCCTGGAATGACTGGTTTTGGTTTTTCAACAGATGTTGGTTATGCGAATTGAGAGAAATAATTTACACGTGCAGGAGCTTTCTTTTCTTCTTCTTATTTTTTCCCAACCATATTAAACATAGCTCCACCAACGGTCTGATATTATCTTAAGAACTTACCTTTTATTATACTCTATCCCTATCAAGTACCTTGTAATGCATCATTGGTGTGTGCATTGGAGCAGGAGTTCTCACACTGCTCATAAACGGGGAAGCTGGTGGCAACTATCTTGATTTCAGTAATGGTGTACAAGTCACCAGAGAAGCGTCTTTATGCTCATCATAATTAATGAATTCTTCATTATTAAAGTTTTACATTGCTTCACCTAAATCAACTTCTTGCTCTTCCTCATCTAAAAACCAAGGGTGTTCAAGGGCATTAGCAGAAGTGATCCGCTCTTCTGGATCTTTCTTCAATAACAACAACAAGAGATCTTTAGCTTTATCAGACAATTTCTTCCATTGAGACTGAGAAGTATCAATAACACAAGCTTTATTAAGTTCCAAAACTTTTTATCCATTTAATGCAAAGAACAAAGGTTTTCCACAAAGTAAAAAGAATAAAATGCATCCTGCAGAAAAAGTATCAGCTTAGACTCCATAGCCCATATTTTCAATGAGAACCTCTGGGCCTTAGACATTATTTAACTAACGTACCTATAAATCCACCTGATCCACAAGCTTGAAATAGTTTTTCACCTTCCTTTAATTTAACTCCAAGTCCAAAATCAGCAAGCTTCAGTTCACTATCACAATCTTAAGATCTTTGAAATTAAAGTTATAAACTTACTTCAGAATTATATTAGCAGGTTTTAAGTCTCTATGTACGATATTTCTTTCGTGCAGATAAGCCAATGCATTTAAGAACCTCTTCATCACTTCTTTGGCATCATTTTCAGAGTACTTAGATTTCTTCCGAATTCTATCAAAAAGTTCCCCACCATTGAGCAACTCTAAAACCATATGAATAAAGCCATCTCCTTCATAAACCTCGTATAATTTTACTACATTGTCATTTTCAACTTCTCTTAAAATTTAAATTTCGCTCAACAGGTTTGTCTTTGTGGTCAGAGTTGTACTTACTGAATTTCTCTTTGACTTTTTGAGTTGGTTTTTGTCTATGGATTTCAGTGCATATTCAACTCCTGTGTGTTTATTTTTGCAAACATGCACTTTAGCGAAGTTTCCTTTACCTAAAAGTTTGTGTATTGAGTAGTCTGCTTTTAGTTCAAGTAGGATTGTCATTCGGTTCATTTTCTGGACCCATTCTTTTACTTCTTCTTGTGAGTAAGAGAAGAATTCGAGTTCTGAGCCACGGGCCATTAAAGTGAAACCATAAATGTGGTCGCTAGTTAGTCAGAATTTCAACGTACCCACTTTCCTTAAACTTAGTTTATTTTAACCTCGCATTTAAAATGTTCAACTACCCTCGTTATTCTTGATCATTCTCATCCTGCCTCATAACCACTTCGAACTTACCTTAAATTAATAAATCACATTCTGGCTCAACGTAAAAAACCTCAAAGTGAGCTCATTTTGTTTGCTGATACTCTTCTTGTACAAAGAGCCACTATGTAGAATCGTGCCACACTGATCCTTCGTGGAGAGATTCAATTTATCAAACATGAAAGGGTTGTCTTTGCCATCTTCCAAATCGAATAAGTTTGAGACTAAATAATTATTGTGTCGCATTTTTAATTTTTATTGATTGATCATTCCTTGCCGTCTTTGTCTTC
>NVTG01000004.1 GCA_002401495.1 Candidatus Kaiserbacteria bacterium | reverse complement strand
GCGCATTTTGCGCCAGCCCTGCATCAATCCGTCGCCAATGTCAGGGCAAATTGACCAAAACCAGACTTAGCGCCCCGCCTTGCGCCAGAATGTCATGGCAAGACACTTGTCGCGATCAAGACCCAGCTCCTTGCGCCAATAATTATGGATGGGCTTGTAATCGGTCTGTTCCACTCCGGCCCAGCAATACACACTCTGACCCGCATCGGGCAGACCGACAGATCGAATGGCATCTTGTAGCAGGCTATGTTCCACCACCTTCGCATCTTCGCGAAACAGCCATGTCACCTCTATCTGACTTTCTGTTTGTACCGACATGACGTCGGATTGGCTGCCGACCTCGATGAAGGCGTGGCCCGATACATGATCCGGCATTTCGGCCAGATACCGCCCGATGGCCGGCAAAGCGGTTTCGTCCCCTGCCAACAGCATCCAGTCGGCGTCGGGCAAGGCGGTTCCAAGTGGCCCTGTCATGGCAACCACATCACCGGGACTGGCATGCATGGCAAAAGCCGAACCCGGGCCGTTATCGCCATGCATGACGAAATCGACATCAACCCAGCCGGCCCCGGCGTCGATTGCGCGGATCGTATAAACGCGCTGTTCGACGGTGTTTTCACCACTGGGCCAGACGGGCATGCCATTGTCAGCAAGGGTCGGCCATTGCGGATTTTCCTGCCCACGTGGCGGGATCAGCAACCGCACATGGATGGCTTCGCTGTCATAAGCATCAAGATCACTGCCATGAAGGCGCAAGCGCCGCATATGCGGCGAAAGGTCGGTGATCGCGCCCACGGTCAGCTCGCAGAAGTTGGGCAACTTTCCATTGCCTTTGCCTGCCCCCTGCCAGCGGCAATCAAGATTGGCGTCAGGCATGGCCTGTTGCAGGATGGAAATAATCGCAGACTTCATCTGCATCACATCCACTTCGCTCTTGGCAGCAATTTCAACCTCAAGCGCGGTTTCTGTAGAGCTCAGTTGGATCTGGCCGACAGAAACTGAAATCCGTGTCCGATCACCCTCACAGGAAACTTCGAAATCATGCTCACGATAGAATGCGGCAGCATGATCAATCAGGGCGGCAGAGTTTGGCAACGCAATGCGCGTTTTGGCGGTCAGAAGCGATGTGGACATGATTTCCCGGATAAATGGGCGAACAGGATTGACCCACCGTTAATAATAACAATGATATGCATTCTCAATAAAAATTATCATTGATTTTGCCGGCCCGTGCTAGATGTTTGTCACCTGTGCTTGCCCCGCCCCCGCGCGGTAAGCCCGACATTTATTGATTACCGGAAGTCTGAAAAAAGCGATGCCTGACAAGATCCGCCGTCTTAAATCATTCGAGTTTCCCGTTGCCGTTGACTGGGCTGCCAAAGAAGGCTGGAACCCCGGCATTCATGATGCAGAGGTGTTTTTCAACACCGATACCGAAGGGTTCTGGGGCGCGTTTGACAAGCAGGGACTGGCGGCTGTGATATCAGCGGTTCAGTACAGCTCGGACTTCGGGTTTGTCGGTTTTTACATCTGCCGCCCGGACCGTCGCGGATCGGGTCTTGGCTATCGGTTGTGGCAAACGGTGCTTGAAGACAGCGTTCTGAAGACCGTTGGCCTTGATGGTGTGGTCGATCAGCAGGACAATTATCGCAAATCCGGTTTTGAGTTTGCCCATCGCAACATCCGGTTCGGCGGCGTGGTAGAGACCGATGTCGACATCCCTGATGATCTGATCACGCTTGAAATTAATGACATCGCCATTGTCGATGCATTCGAACAGACCTGTAACCTGTTTCCGGAAAGCCGCCTGAACTTCTTGCGCGGCTGGATCGGGAACGCCAAGCACACTGCCCTCGCCCTCAAGGGCCCGATGGGTATTCGTGGTTATGGCGTTATTCGACCATGTCTTGAGGGCCACAAGATCGGCCCGCTATTCGCACAGGATGCCAAAGATGCCAAAACCCTGTTTGGTGCCCTTTTGCAAAGTCGTTCTGATCAAGGCAGCAAGGTCTATCTTGATGTACCCGAACCCAATCAGGCTGCCGTCGACCTGGCCAAGATGCACGGCATGGTGCAGGAGTTTGAAACTGCACGGATGTATAAGGGCCCGGCACCCGAACTGGATCTCGATAACATCTTCGGGATTTCATCGTTTGAGCTGGGTTAATTTGCCAGACAAGCCACTCAAATATCAGAATATGTCAGGATTCCAGTCCTGTTCTTGAGCGTAGCCAACGTGTAAAAGCAAACAGTGCAAACCTAGGAAAGACAACCTGTTATTCTTAGGGTGGGGTTGAGAACCATACGAAAGTCTGGCAACAAACATTTAACCCTAAATGCATGGCAAAGGGGGGACCAACGCCATAATTTTGCAATTCGGGGTGCCGCGTGCGTGACACTTTTTATGTTTGTGCACAGGAAGTTGCCCCGAACGTATGGAAAACCGGTAACGCAAACCCAATTTCAGGAGTGTAGTCCGCGTTTGATTTCCATCTGGTAGCATTCCATGCAGTCCGTTTTTATCCGCATGGCTGTCAGACAACCGATTAGTTATGACCCGTCACGTGTTGCCCGCCGTCATGCGTTAAGGACACGTTTGAGGAATTTGTTTTAAGGCCGGATACCAAAAACCGATATGGATATAGCGACACTTATTGGAATTATCGCCGGGATGGGCGTTATTTTTGGCGCCATCTTGATGGGCGGCAGCCTTGATTCATTTGTCGATGCTCCATCAGTCATGGTGGTTTTTGGCGGAACAGCCGCGGCAACCCTGATCAAATTCCCGATGCGCGATGTTATCAAGTCGCTCAAGATCGGTGTTGGTATTGCGTTCAAGAACCCCAAGGAAGATCCGCTTTCCATCTATGAGAAGGCGATTGAGCTTGCAGGACTGGTCCGTAAGAACGGCCTTCTTGGTCTTGAGAATGTCGAGATCGACAATGAAATCATGGCCCGTGGCATCCGCATGTGTGTGGACGGTCACAGTGGCGAAGTGATCCGAAGCTCTATTTCAAGCGAGGTGGAAAAATCCATCCAGAATGACGAGCTTGGCGAATTGATGTTTCGCGGCATTGGCGACACCGCACCAGCCTTTGGCATGATCGGCACCCTGGTTGGTCTTGTGCAGATGCTGGCCAACCTTTCAGACCCGGACGCCATTGGCCCGGCGATGGCGATCGCCATGCTGACAACGTTTTATGGTGCGGTTCTGGCAAACCTCATCGCGCTGCCGATTGCCGACAAGCTCGCGCTTAAGGTAGACCGGCTCAAAAACACCAAACAGCTGATCATTGAATCGGTCGTGCAGATTCAAGCCAGCCAGAGCCCGATGGTCATGAAGGAAATCCTTGGCCCCTACCTTCCGGGCGGCGTTCCGGCCGACGAAGACGGCGGTGGAGAATGATGATCTTGATGGTCGCGAGCAAACAGGCAACAGGCTGGGCATAAGCCATGGCAAAGAAACCCGCAGCAGGCGCACCGGCTTGGATGGCGACATTCGCCGATCTGATGTCGTTGCTGCTTGTCCTGTTTGTGCTTTTGCTGACCTTCGCCGAGATGGATGTTATCCGCTATAAACAGATTGCCGGGTCGGTTAAAGCCGCATTCGGGTTCTCGCAACAGGACCAGCTGGCAGGCGTGATCGAACTTGATGGTTCGATTGTTGGCAAATCGCTTAAGGCGCCGACGCCAGATACGCCGCGCGTGGTGTCGGAAATTCCCCCCGTCGATCCGCCAAAGGTTGAGAACCAGAACAAGGACAGCAAGGAAGAAAAGGCCGAGGCGCTTGAAGAAACCCTAAGCTCCGTTCTGGACAATATGGGCCTTCAGGATCAAGTCGGACTTGAACGCATTGATGGCGAAGTTGTAATGCGGTTCCCCAACGAACTGGCCTTTCCGTCCGGCTCTTCAGGCATGACGCAGGAATTCGCCGCCATTCTTAATCGCGTCGCCCCCGTGATCAACCAGACCGAGGGCGAAATTCAGGTCGCCGGGCATACAGACAATGTTCCGGTATCGGCTTCGTCACCCTATATATCAAACTGGGACTTGTCGGCAGCACGTGCGACGTCTGTTCTGCATTTCCTGATTGATCAGAACGGCACCGATCCGGGCCGCATGGTAATCCAGGGATACGGCGACAGCCGCCCGCTTGATACCAACGACACCCCGGAAGGCCGCGCAACGAACCGTCGAGTCGAAATCACCATTGAAATGGTCGACACCAACTATGAGGCGGGTGCGAACGGCGCGGCAAATGACGGACAAGGCCCGGCACCGACAGAAGGCGACGTTGGCACAGGAAATGGTAATGGCAGCGGTGATGGCGCAGTTAATGGCGACAGTCAAAGCACCAATCCGGCACCGGAAAGACGCCGTACATTTAGCATTCCAGATGGTCTCTGAGGGCGATCCGTCCACAGAACTGTTTGGCAAAAACCTGCCGCGAGAAGGGGGCATCGCGCATCATGGTCAGCCATGACAACAAGAAAAAGACGATCCTGTATGCGGACTACAGCGAACGCAATATCAGTGCTGCGCGTGCTGCTGTGGAACCGCTTGGCTTTGGCAAGTTTGTTGATTGTGACGACCGTGAACGCACGGTCGAGCTGGTCCTGGAACTCAAACCCGACATCGTGTTGATCGGTCTTTATCTTGATGGCATTCGGGGTATCTCAACCATTCGTGCCATTCGCGATGCCGCAACCAGTGACAATCCATACGGACGCATTGTGCCGATTTTGTTGGGGGCACCAAAACTTGACCGGCGCGGCATGCGTGATGCCGTCGATGCCGGGATAGAGGGCGTTTTCCGCCAGCCTGTCGATCCCCAGCGTCTGACAAAGATCATTGAAGCCGTTCTGAAAAAGCCCAGACGCTTTGTGTTTGAAGAAAACTATTTCGGTCGGGCCCGCGCGCAGGACATTGCAAAAACCGACGAACCGGCGCCAACAGCAAAAGAACCCGATAAACCCGCTAAACCCGATACTACCAAAAAACCAGCAGCCCCCGCCGCCGAGCTATCCAACAGCAAGGACGTACCGGAAAAATCAGAAAAGGGCACCGCTGGCCCGGCAACACGCACAAGATTGCCGAAATCATCTCCTTCATCCCCGTCATCCCCTGTGGTTGGAACGACGACAAACCTTGATATCGCCGCATCCCGGCCACGCCTGAATGGCGCGGGACAGACGTTTGATGACGGCGAGCTTGTCGGTGTGCCAACCACGCGCGACAAACGTACAGGCGCGCAGAACTTGGAAGCCCTGCAATCAGCGAAAGAGGCCCTGCCCACCGCGACCCCGCAGACCGAAAGCAAACCTTCAGAAGCGCCCGCACAGGAAATTGACGCCGAAGACACGATTGTCGAGCAAGATGAAGAGCTTGTCGAAATTGATCTGCATGCAGCCCTGATCAGTCACAAGCTATGGGTCGATACCGGTGGGCGTGAAGGAACGGTCATGTCAATCGAACATGCCGATCTGCGCGAGGCGGAGCTTGAAGGCATTGATCTTAGTCGCTGTGGCCTGCCCTATGCCAGTTTTCAGCGCGCCAATTGCAAAGATGCGGTTCTGCGCCGTTGCAACCTGATTGCCGCCGACTTCGTTGAAAGCAATCTTGATAACGCCAATCTGGCTGCAAGCCGCCTTTCCGGGGCACGCTTTAACAAGGCGATGATGCACAACACGGTGTTTTTAGGTTCTGATCTGTCAAACGCCAACTTTCGCGGGTTAAGGCTGCCCAACTGCGATCTGAGCGGTACCAATCTTGCGGGTGCCGATTTCCGTGATGCGGACCTGAGCGGCACACGGGGCCTGTTTGCCGAACAGATCCAGCGCGCACGTGTGAATGCCAATACCCGCCTGCCCCGTGACCTTAAACTGCGTGATTAATCGAGGTCGCAAACCATATGCAGGCTCGGAAAGGTGAAATCCGGGGCAAAGGGTGCTGCGAAATCGCCAATGACCCGAAAACCCCGCGATTCATAGAACCGTCTGGCCGAAAGTGTGGAATAGCATTCAAAACGTGTGACATTCTCGGACGCCTTGGCATCGCGCACGCACCGATCAAAAAGCATACTGGCGATACCCCCGCGGGCATATGCCGGATCGACCGCGAAATGCCGAACATGGGCCAGCCCCGATTGAACATCACCGTCCTTGCTGCCCGGTCGCACTGCCGTCCAGCCCCCGGCTCCAACGACGTCGCCGGTTTCGGCCCTGGCCAGATAATAGGTCCCGGACGCCAGAAGATCCGGGCTGGCCTTTGCCAGAAAGGCCATGCCGCGCTCAAGGATTTCGGGCGCATAGTCATCGACCAGAAGCGCCGAATAGGAGCGCACAAACAAGGCGCTTACTGCGGGTGCATCGTCGGGGGTGGCAATATGAACCGTGATACCAGCCATCTGCTTTCCTACCTGCGCCCGAACATCTTTTCGATGTCATTTAGTTTCAGTTCGACATAGGTCGGCCGGCCATGGTTGCACTGCCCGGAATGCGGGGTGGCTTCCATCTGGCGCAACAGCGCATTCATTTCATCGGCATTAAGCTTGCGCCCAGATCGCACCGATCCATGGCACGCCATGGTGGCGCAGACATACATCAACCGATCTTTCAGTGCCATGCCCTGCCCCAGTTCGGCAATTTCATCGGCCATGTCACGCACAAGTGCGCTGACATCAACCTTGCCCAGCATGGCGGGCACTTCACGGACAACAATCGCACCGGGGCCAAACGGCTCGATCACCAGACCAAGCTCGGCGAATTCCTCGGCCCGCTCTGCAATGCGATCTGCGGATGCCTCGTCAAGTTCGACGACCTCGGGCAGCAAAAGCCCTTGTCTCTTTACACCGCTTTCGGCCAGATCGGCCTTCATGCGCTCATAGACAATGCGTTCATGTGCGGCATGCTGATCAACAATCACCAGACCATCGCGGGTCTGGGCGATGATGTAGTTGGCATGCACCTGCCCGCGCGCCGCCCCCAGGGGATGATCCACAAACTTGCCTTCATCCGCGATGTTATCAATGCGCGCCGATGGCGCGGCGGCGTCATATCCCCCAGACAGGGCTGCTGCTGCGGCCGCAGCAAAGCCGCCCTCGCCACCCGCGATGTTAGCGCTACCATTCCCGCCGAACTCACGTCCACGATCAAACAGACCGCCATAGTTTCCGGGGTTTTCCACCGGGGACTGGGCGGCATAGTCACGTTCAATGGCTGCGTGGCCCGGCACGCTGGGCTGATATTGTCCGATGTTAAACCCGCCACCACTTCCGGTGCGCGCACCGCCGCCATAAGGAAGTGAGGGTCCCTCACCTTCGCGGCGCACAGCGCCCAGGGCCATGTCGGCCACCGTTGTTGAGGCGCGATGCCCGGCCCCGGCCAGCGCATGTTTCAGCGCACCGACAATCAATCCGCGCACCAGCCCGGGATCGCGGAAGCGGACCTCGGTCTTGCCGGGATGAACGTTGACGTCGACATCGCGCGGGGTCAGTTCAAAGAACAGGGCCAGCAGTGGATGGCGATCACGTGCCAGAAAATCCTGATAGGCACCACGCACCGCCCCTTGCAGC
>NVTG01000003.1 GCA_002401495.1 Candidatus Kaiserbacteria bacterium | reverse complement strand
AGAGCCAGCCAATGAGCAGGAACAGGATATTAAGGCTCGATACGATAGCATTAAAGGCAGTGCCGTTAACCCAGTGCTTAGAGAGGGTAATTCTGATCGACGAGCACCAGCGGCGGTTAAGTCCTATGCACAAAAAAATCCACATTCAATGGGCGTTTGGTCAAGTGAATCAAAATCGCATGTTGCTAGCATGTCCGGTGGTGACTTTTACGAGTCAGAACAATCAACAACCATTAATTATGCAACAAATGTAAAAATTGAATTTGTTGCTCAAGACGGCAGTACTAAAGTTTTAAAAGATAACTTAGCGTTATTAACGGGTGAAATTATAGATTCATCAGTATTAAGTAAATCAGCTTTGATTGAATTTTATCAACAAGCGGCAGAGGCAGGGGATCCGACAGGTATGGCGACGCTGGCCCTCATGCACCGCTTGGGGCGTGGCGTGGATGAAGATACGGGCGAAATGGTGCGGCTGATGCAGATGGCGGCGGACTTAAACGACTTGAAGGTGACTTTGGTCAGCTGCGTGCCATGGCGACCGAAGACAGGCCTGATGGCTGGCGCGTCATGGCAATGCCGTTCAATATGGGCGACAAGATCGAACAGCTTCAGATGGGTTGGCGTCATGGCAACCATGAGAACGACCCGGACAAACCCGATGATCAGGGAACACGTTTCCTGCTTGATCTGTCCTTCAGTGTGGTGGGCCACACCCAGCTTGATGGACTGGTAAAAGGTGACGAAAGCAAATTTGATCTGATTGTGCGCACCGAAAACCCGTTGCAATCCCATAACCGCGATGACATTCGCGGCATCTTCCGCGAGGCCCTGCAAATTGCCGGGTATAAAGGACATATTCAGTTTCAGGACGGATCGCGATTTGTTGAAATCGCCCCGGTGCCCGATGATGACGGACCGAATTCCCACCACGGAATAGAGGCTTAAGTTCCTGGCATTTTGAAATGAATGCTTTTCCTGTCCGGGGCGCGGTCGTATCCTTGATCCACCATTTATGACAACGGTTGGAAGAAATGCTTGAGATTTATCAGCGCCGTAATCTGATCCTGACCGAACCGAACCCCGGTCCACGCATTGATTACGTCGTTACCTTGCAAAGCAACCTGACCGGTGACAAGGATGTTTTCCCGGCACGTCTGACGCTTCGTTATGTGCCGGACCGATTGATCCTGAAGACCAACAGTCTGGCGGAATACTATGCCGAAATCGCCAATATCGATTTCGAGAATTTCGAAGCTGCCGCCGTTCTGTTGATGGATGATTTCAACAACGAACTGGTCCCGCGCTGGATCAGCCTTCGCCTGGACAAACAGTCCGCTGACAATGATCAGGTCTTCCACCACGAAACCGCCCTTGAAGACCGCCAGCCCAAATGGGGCAACCCGCGCCTTCTGGATCGTCTGGAACGTTACTGATCACCCACGTTCCTTAGCGGAACGGATTACCATGCACCCATTGCGTCAGCGAATAGCGTAAACCCGCCGTAGTCGGGGCCACGCGGTGCAACACAAAGCTGGGAAAGAAGATCGCGGTGCCCCGTTCCATCGGCGCATCAACGAAATTTCCCGCCGGGTTAAGCTGCAACTGCCCGCCTTCATACTGATCAGGTTCGGAAAGCTGTATGACCATGGTCAGTTTGCGACGTCTGGCCACGTCGGACGCGCCAACATCACTGTGCCAGTCATAATGTCCGCGCAGATCACCGGCATAACATGCGATCTGGGCGTCCTCGGCAAACTCGGTCAGGGAAAAGTCAAAGACATTGCGGTTTACATCCGCAACAAGATCTATGATCCGGCGGCAAACAGCGGGTTCCTGTTCTTCATTGAACCAGGTGATCTTGGAACGGCGGATGTGGGTTGCCGTTTGTCCCTGCACAAGGCCACCTTCGTCCATCTCATGGGCAAAACCATTGATCAGACGGTCACAGGTGGCCGGATCCAGCGCATCCGGGACAATTGCAAACATTTCTTCCGGGAACATTTACGACACTCTCCATGCCGCAAGGGCCCGGTATTGAATGCCCCGGCCCCAAGACAATTCTTTGCGGTAAGTTGCTATAAGACCAATCAAAGGGTGATTCCAGCAAATTCGGTACATGCCATCATTGCATCTTTGGCGAAAGGTCAATCAATCTTGATCACCCGCCCACCTGCTGCTTCGCCATCGTCTGGATCATGGGTAACCATCAGGGTTGGCAAGCTGTTCTTGCGGCAGAGATCAAACACAAACGATCTGATCTGTGACCTCAGGCCGCTATCAAGTTTTGAAAATGGCTCATCCAGCAACAAGGCACACGGTTCAGACAACAGAACCCGCATCAAGGCCACACGCGCGCGTTGCCCGCCTGAAAGTGTTGCCGGATCGCGATCATAAAACCCGTCCATCTCTGCACTGGAAAGCGCGGCCTCAACCCGTGCACGGCGGTTTCCCCGGCTCTTGATATGTGATGGCAGCGCAAAAGCCAGATTGCCACCAACCGAAAGGTGCGGGAACAACAGATCATCCTGAAACAGAATACCAACATGACGTTCCTGCGGGGTCAACCCCGCAAGAGGTGTACCATTCAGAACCACCTCGCCGGTGACATCAAATGTATCTGGCAAGGTGCCGCAGATATGTCCAAGCAAACTGGATTTACCCGATCCACTTGGCCCCATAAGGGTCACGATTTCACCGGGCGCAATCGTCAGATCGACGGCCACCAGTTCACGCCCATCAAGACGCACGCGGACATCGCGTAACTCCAGACCATTTTCAAGCGTTTCAGGCATTCATCATCCCTTGTTCTGCGCCCCCATGCCGCGCCGGTTGCGGAACAAAACCGCTGGTATCAGCAAGGCAAGGGCAAAGCCAACAAATGGCAGGACCATTTGCAACAAGCCATAAATGCCAATCATTCGGCGATCCCCGCCAGATGCCAGTGCGACCGCTTCTGTCGTGACCGTGGCAAACCGCCCTGCCCCGATCAACAGTGTTGGCAAGTATTGCCCCACCGTCACCGCAAGGCCGACTGCGGCGGCGGTTAGAACTGCACGTGTCAAAAGCGGCAAACGCACCAGCCAGAATGTCCGTGCCGGTGACGCCCCAAGACAAAGGGCGGTTTGCCCATAACGCGGATCAAGGGCACGGAATGGCTCTGACAGGGACAGAAACACATAGGGCGCAACAAACACCAAATGCCCCAGCACAACCGACAGCAATGTGCGTTCAAGACCAAGCAGCGTAAAGAAGACCTGCAATCCGAACATAAAACTGATCTGTGGCACCAGAAGCGGCAGGTAAATCAACAGCATGGCACGGCGTCCGGCCGCCTTGCCTGTGCGGACCTCGTTCTCAAGGCAGCCCAGAACCAGCGTGACCGCAACCAAAACTGCCGGAATGCCGATCAAAAGTGTCGTTGTCAGGCTGCTACCGATTGCATCCAACTCGCGCGCCCAAAGACGCAAACTGAACCCGCGTGGCAACAGATCGGGAAATGCCCAGAACCCGGCAATACTCCAGACCAGAAGCACCACAAGACCCAGCACCACCGCACCGGCTGCCACCAGCGCCAACAGTGCAGATGCCCCCCTGACGGCGCTGTCTTCCCTGAAACGATGCCCGTCCTCTGCCCAATGGCGCCCCATGGCCCCGATGATCCGTTCGCCCGCAATCCAGACCACCATTGCCGCGATCACGATCAAAAGCTGCAAGACAGCAGCACTGGATGCCATGAAACGCAGGCCAAGATCCGGATCGGACAACCATCCCAGAATGCGAACGGCCAGCGGGGCCGGTGTCGTCGGTGCCAGAATGATCGCCACATCGACAACCGATGTCGAATAGGCGAGCACGGCCAGGACCGGCAGGCGGATTTGCGGATAGACGCGCGGCAAGGTTGCCTTGAACCACCCGGCGGTTTTTCCATATCCAAGGGTTGCTGTGACCTGTGCCGTGCGGTCTGTATCGGCTTGTGGCAGGGCCGAAAGCGTCATCAAAAACAAGAACGGGATTTCCTTTGCCACCAGCCCGGCAATCAGCGCCATTCCCCAAGGGTCATGGATAATCGCAATATCGGGCGGGCGGTCCCATCCGGCAAATTGTGCCACCAGTCTTACGATCCAGCCCGATGGCGCAATCAGGAATGCCAGCCCAAAGGCCGCCGTCGCATGTGGAACGGACAGGATCGGCGACAAGACCCGTTGCATGGCGCGAAATATGCGCGTGCCCTGCCAGGCTGCACAAAAAAGCATGACAATCGCAACTGAGATCGCGGTTGCAATCACGCCATTGACGAATGAGAGCCGGATGGATGCGCCAAGACCGGGCTGCGCAAACAGCGCCTGCCACGGATCAAGGGATGGCGTCGTACCGCCAAGTGCTGGCAATATCCCGAACGCAGGCAAAACTGTGCCAATCAGCCCGGCAGAAACCGGGCCGATCATCAGAACGATTGTCAGGATCGGAACAAAACGCAACATGCGTTATTATTGCACAACGCCGTAACGTTTTTGCCATTCGGTTTCGACCAGCGACATCCAGCTTGGATGCGGTTCCGGCAGAACCGTACCGCGTTCGGACGGGGCAAGCGATGCAATGCCAAGATCAAGATTGGCAAAGGCTTCCTGCATGTCTTTGGGCAGTTTATCCATCGCCAGAACCGTATCCGCGCCCCAATATTGCGGGTCCTGCTTGCGAAGCTGGGCTTCGGGTGACATCAGGAAATCGGCCAGTACAACTGCGCCTGCCTTGGCCGATGCGTTATAGGGAATGGCGACAAAGTTGGTGTTGCCAAGCGTGCCATTCTCAAACACATAGGACCGGACGGTATCAGGAAGCTCGAACGCTTCAATTGCCGATGAAACTTCGCCGGAACTGAATGAAAACGCGATATCGACTTCGTTATCCGCCAGAAGCGTACGCATTGATGCCCCGTTCTGCGGGTAGGACTGACCATCGCGCCACAACAGCGGCTGCAAGTCTTCAAGATAGCCCCAAAGCGGTGCCAAAGTTGCCTGTGCATCGGTTTCGTCAGCTGGCTGCTGCAGAACACTCGGGTCTTCCACCAGCTCAGTCAGAATCTGTTTAAGGAAGGTCGACCCCATATAGTTCGGTGGCTGCGGATAGGTAAAGCGGCCCGGATGTTTGACCAGCCATTCCAGAAGTTCCTCGGCTGATTTCGGCACCTCATCAAGCTTGGCCGTATCGTAATAGAAACTGACCTGCGCCATGCCCCACGGTGCTTCAAGCCCGTCGGTCGGCACGGTGAAATCGTTGACCACTGTCGGTTTGCCTTCGACATCGACATAGGCAAAGTTTGGCGTTAGTTCCGCCCATGGCCCAAACAGAAGGTCATTACGCTTCATCGCGGCAAAGTTTTCGCCGTTAATCCAGATCATATCAACCGCCCCGCCATCATCGACACCAGCGGTTTTTTCCGACAGCACCCTTGTAACGGCGTCTGCGGTATCAGTCAGTTTGACCTGAACGACCTCAACCCCGTAACGTTCGCGCACCTGTTCACCGGCCCAGGCGATGTAATCATTAATGCGTGGCTCCCCGCCCCAGGCATGCCAATAAACGGTCTGGCCACGGGCCTGATCCAGAACAGATTGCCAGTTGCCCACATCCGGGGCCGGGTCGGCAAAAGCCGGGGTCGACAATGATGTCGCAGCAATGCCGGTTGCCAACGCCAAAGCAGAAACGAAAGTGCGCATTCTTGACCGCATCTCGGACAATCCTTTTACCTGATGACCCGCAGCCTCGACGGAAATGAGCGCGGGCTGCTTATTTGATTTTGCTATCCTCACTTTTTCAACAGACCGCACATAAAATCAATTCACGCTTGCGTTAGAGCCTGATCAAACTCACTTTGTCTGCAATCAGTTGACCACCTTCGGGACCTTAAAGGACACTTGCGATGTTTGAATGGATGAGTGATCCCAACATGTGGATCGGGCTTGCCACCCTGACGGCGCTCGAAATTGTTTTGGGGATCGACAACATCGTTTTTCTGTCGGTGATCGTCTCCAAACTTCCGCAGGACCAACAGGCCCCGGCGCGGCGCATTGGTCTTTTGGCCGCAATGGGTATGCGCCTTGCGCTTCTGGCCGGGATCGCATGGGTAATGCAATTGACCGCGCCGATGTTTTCCGCCTTCGGACAGGAAATCAGTGGACGCGACCTGATCCTGATTGTTGGCGGGCTTTTCCTGATCGCCAAGGCATCGAAGGAAATCCATCACACGATTGACGAACCCGAAGAACACGGACCTGGCAAGATCATGTCGAGCTTTGCCATGACCATCCTTCAGATCATGTTACTTGATATCATTTTCTCGCTTGATAGCGTCATTACAGCTGTCGGTCTTGTTGATCACATATCGATCATGGTGATTGCGGTGATTGTATCTGTTCTGGTGATGCTGGCAGCAGCCAAAACCATTGGCGACTTTGTCGAACAAAATCCCTCTGTCAAAATGCTGGCATTGTCGTTTCTGATCCTGGTCGGGTTTGTCTTGTTGCTTGACGGCGTCGAAATCCATGTACCGAAAGGCTACATCTATTTCGCAATGGCATTCAGCCTGTCGGTCGAGACGCTTAACCTGATGAACCGCAAACGCAAATTAAGGCGCCGCGCACAAGAGAACTAAGTCATGAAAAAAGTTTCGCCTCCCCAATGCCTGCAAAATGCGTTTGCCGAACGCAACCTTGGTGACGTTGAGGTGTTTCAGTTCCCCGAAGGCACCCGCACGGCGTTCGATGCGGCAAACGCCATTGGCTGTGACATCAGCGAAATTGGAAAATCGCTGGTCTTCATGACCGAGTTATCGCGCCCGGTTCTGATTATTATGAACGGTGCCGATCAGGTGGACCTGAACAAGGTGAACAGCTTGTTGGGCTTGTCGATCCGCAAGGCAGATGCCAGCGAAGTCAGGGAGCATACAGGCTATGCCATCGGCGGCGTACCGCCATTTGGCCACGCCAACCCAGTCGAAACACTGATTGATGAAAAGCTTCTTGGCAAGCAAACCGTCTGGTTTGCTGCAGGCACGCCCAGCACGGTGTTTTCAATGACACCTGATGAACTGCGCAATGCGACGGGGATCGAAACCGGGGTCGCGATCTCGGCGTAACGGGTGAGACGTTAAATCAGTCCGTCATCGCGCGTCGCTGAACGCATCCCGATCTCATCAAGCTCGTCCTGTTCTTTCTTGTCTTCTTCCGCGCGCTCGGCCTCAACGCGATTGCGTTCGGCAATTTCGGCAGTCTTGAGTTCCTTGAAGGCATCTGCGACTTCATCGCGGAAGACATCTATCTTCTCTTCTTGCTCGGCAATCATCTTCGCAATTGCTTCGCGTTCGGCGATAACCGCATTGGCAAAGCCGCCATAGGCAAATCCGGCAAGTTCGGGGTTTTCCGCCGCAACCTTCTGCTCAGCGATGACCGCTTGCTCAAGGGCTTCTTTCTCGGCTTCAAGATTGCCCAGAACACCAAGCATTTCACCAAGCTCACGCTGCTTTTCATCAAGCGCCCATTTGCGCATTCGAACCAGTGTCTTGAAATCCTTGGCCATGGGTCAGCCCCTAGCGTCCGCGATCATTCCGATGCCCCGCCCGGCGCGTCATTGCCGTCCTGCCGCAAAGCCCGCTTGGCTTCGTTCAGGTCCTTGCCGTTCTCACGTTTCGAACGACTGTGCACCTTGGGGCCGCGATTGATCTTGGGCCCGGTTGACGGCGGTGGGGCCGGACGTGCCGCTGGCATTTCTGCAGCTGCTGCCGGTTGTTGCGGGTTGGCCGCAGCCAGTTGCTGCGCAGCCTGTTCCGTTTGCGCTGTCGGCTGGCCGTTTGCCGAGGTTTGTTCTTCAGGTTGTTCCGCCAGAAGGTCAAGGCGGCGGGCAAGTTCGACATAGCCCTCATTCAGACGGGTACATTCGGTTTTGCGCTGCTTCAGGAATTCCTCGATCAGC
>NVTG01000002.1 GCA_002401495.1 Candidatus Kaiserbacteria bacterium | reverse complement strand
TAGAACCAGGTTACAATACATTTTCATCAATGAGGATCTCATTAAATTACATTGGAGCTTAAATCATAGAGTGAGTAAGGGCCTTTAATTTCGTGATAGAAGTAGCCTCATTTGATTTCAAGAAATATCCAGGATGATTGTGGTACACACATGAAAGAGCGATCTCCTTTGACAACAACACTGAAAGAAACTTATCTCTTTCACTTTCATCGTTAATATCGCATTGAATGATATCAAGTTTGTCAGATTTCTCTAATCTCGTAAATTCGGAATACCTACGTTAACTTAAATCTTACTTTTGAAATTGCTATAACTTTTGGATATTTCTCTGCTAAAGTCTCAGTTAACAATTCTCCAACAGCACAAGCATTGAGATTATTAATTAAAATAGCTGACGAAGTAAACTTTTAGCTCTTTTTAACAGTCTCTCGCTAAAAGAGATTTTTAAGCATTTTCATTTAAAATAATATATTAAATATGTCATAATTCTAAACATAAAACGATCAAGAGTTGCAAATGCAAATGAATATGCAAATGGTAAGTATCTTCTAATAACTCTCTCAGATGGATTCAGAAATGATAGGAGCAATTAAAATCAAGGATGGACTGTTCATTGGGGATGAACTCGCATCATAGGTAATTCTTATCGTACTAACGGTGTTTCGTCGTAGGATTTAGAATTTGTTGTGGCGAACAAGGTTACTCATATTATCAATACTGCGGGGAAGCAGACACCCAATCATTGGGAGCCAATTGGAGTACAGTACTTAACTTATCAATGGTTAGACCAGGAGAATCAAGTAAGTGTATTTGATTCATCATTTTAGATAATCTTAGATTAAAAAGATGAAGTCTCAACTGAAATATTCAATTTCATAGAAGACGCAGTAAATAAAACAGAAAGTGTCCTTGTCCATTCTCTTAGAGGACAAAGCAGAGCAGCATCAGTATTATCCTGCTACTTCATGCGAAAATACAGATGGACATTATTAAAAACCTTAGAATTCTTAAACAGCCGTCGTCCAGACTTAGAAATCCGAGCAAACTTCATCCATCAACTTTCCGCCTTCGAGTAGCGACTCGTAAAACAAGGCCTTGGTCCAAAATCAGGGAAATGGAACGAACTCTCCGAAGACAATCCTACAGTAGAATGTGAAGAACTAATGTTACGAAATACATTTTTGAACGCATAGATGGGACCTCTAGCAGATTACCGCAATGCAGTTGGAAGTCAACCAAACTAATAAAAGTTATCTTGGATTGATGCGGGATAAGATGATAAAGATTAGTTGAGAACGAATGATTCTATTAGTGATTTAGTTTGTTTGGATGAGATTAAGCCGGTATAGACGCATTATTTAGTGTCGGCGAATGATGTTAAAGGGTGTATTAAGATGGTGAAGTAGTAGCCTATGTTGGTGTAAGGGTAGAATCCTTCTGCTAGTTAGTAGGAAGATTTGAATCGGTAGTAGATTTCGACGGATTTGTAGGTCAAGAGACCGGTTAGTGAGCATGGGGATGGGTAGTCGCCGTTTCATCCGCCTGGGAAAGTGTATGATGGTGGGGATGAGGATGATGCTAAAGTATTATCAGACGAAGAAATAATCCAAATAAACGAACCCCTCCCTCCAGGCGGTCTAAACATAAAAGCCTCTGCCAAAACCTCCACTGACAACATAAAAGACAGATACGGTGGCAATTCAGCTATTGATGACGATCTAAAAAAAGGTGTAACAAACATAATAAACAACAATAACATCAACAATTTCTACATTGGCTCAGGAGATACAGAAGGTGGTGTTGGTGGTACGGTTATCGTTAACACTCGTAAGCCGCTTGATCTTGACGCTGGTACGACTTTCTTAAGTGTAAAAGGCGATTACGGCACAATCTCTGAAGAAACAGATCCTCAAGTTTCTGGTTTGTTTAGCTGGAAAAATGATGAGGAAACATTCGGTTTACTAGGTTCAGTATCTTGGGCAGAAACAAATTATCAACGTAACGGTATTGAGTCACTTATCGGCTGGGGTGATATTGTGCCTACTACGTTCCAACAAGAACGTGAGCGTACTGCACTAAATGCAACTTTCCAATATCGTCCTACAGAAAACCTAGAGTTAGGCTTAAACATTATGAGCCTTGAGTTAGATGCAAACAATGCAAACACCTCAAACTTCGTGATGTTCCCAGACGACAAAGAAGCTGCATGTGAGCAAACAAATGCATCTGGTACATGTACTTTCTACCGTCGTACTGGTGAAGGTGCAAACCCGGGTTGGACTCAAACTTGGGCACGTATTGCAAGCATGTCATCTGACACAGCTGATTTCAGCCTTAAATACGAAGGTGAAAATTTCACATTAAAAGGTCGTTTCGGTACAACTGAATCAGAAGGTGGTACAGACCTAACTGCAAACTACGGTAACTTCATTGGTGTTCCATCTGATTATGCTGGTACTTATGATGCAACTGGCGATGTGATAAAAATTGATATTAATAACAAGTACTTTGAACCATCAGACTTTTCAGGTCCATTATCTCCAGCTGGTTGGGCTCTGAAAAAACAACCTAACACAGATGAAGAAACATATGCACAGGTTGATCTATCTTTCCCTGTAGACTTTGGTGCTATTACTGCAATCAAAACAGGTTTCCGTTGGGCAGACCACGAAGTAAAACAAGAAACTTACTCAACTACTTTAGTTGATACATTACCTAGTGGCGATGGTGAGACTTACTACTCAGGTACTATGTCATCAGGTGCTGGTTTCACTTTACCAGAGCCAGATTTTGACAAGATGGTAGCTGATGCACGTGCTGCAATTTCAAGCTTCGATAATGATTCAGCTGTATATCGTTCAGGTTACGGTACAATCGAAGAAGAAAACTTTGCAGTTTACGCAATGGCTGAATTCTCTGCAGAATCTATCCGCGGTAACTTCGGTTTACGTTATATCTCAACAGATGCAGAGTCAGATTACTACGGTTTTGCAAACGGTGAGTACGAGAGTTCACTTAGTACTGATAAAGCAAGCTACAACGACGTATTACCTAGCATCAATATCGCATTTGATTTAGCTGAAGATGTTATTTTACGTACCCCTGCAGCACAAGTTATTGCACGTCCTAACTACACTGATATGTTCTCTGCATCATCTTTTGCAGGTTACGCTGATGGTACAGCAAATAATGAGGTACTAACTAAAGGTAACGTTGGTCTTAACCCATTCAAAGCAACTCAAGCTGATTTAGGTATTGAGTGGTACTTTGATGGTGATGGTATGGTAAGTGCAACTTACTTCTTCAAAGACATCACATCATTTGTTACCTCAAGCCAAATCTTAAATCAACAAATTGGTGTCGTGGACCCTGATACTCAAGGTGATAACTGGACTCTATCTACTAAGCTAAATGCAAGTGGTGGTCAAATCGAAGGTATCGAGCTACAAATTCAAGATGGCTTTGATAGTGGCTTTGGTTACTCAGCAAACTACACATTTGTTGATGCACCATCAGAAGCTGAAAACTACCCAGATATGATCCCATTATTCTCAGATTCGTCTAAGCATACTGTGAATCTTGTGGGTTACTATGAAACAGATACTTACTCAGCGCGTTTAGCTTATAACTGGCGTTCAGAGTACATGATTCGTGAGCTTCCAGGCTTCTACGGTAACCGTGAGCACCAATCATACGGTACACTTGATTTCAGTGCTAACTACAGCGTAACTGATAATATTGACGTAACGTTTGAAGCTGTTAACTTAACTGAAGAAGATAGCGTACAAATCGGTGTTGCTCCTTCAGATGCAGAAGTTGTTCCAGAGCTTCGTAACGGCTACCCAGCTTGGAGCTTTGAAGGTGAAGCACGCTACAAGCTAGGTGTATCACTACGTTTCTAATTTGATTTAGATAACGAAATTAAGAAAGCCCAGCTCGTACTGGGCTTTTTTGTGAGTAATACCAATCCGCAATAATACTTAGTTATTTTGAGGGATTAAACCTGTCGCTACCAGCGTTAAAAATTTCTGATTTAGAACAACTAAATAACGAAATTTTTGCCTTGTTATCAACGAGGTTTTATTGCCTCAAAATAGACCATTTAATTAAGCGAATTGGTATAAGCGCTTGCTACCTTTATGGTAAAAAAAAGGATTATATAATATGAACAAACTCATCCTCTTTGCATTATTAAGCTTAATTATAACTGGTTGTAGTAGTGCGCCTTCGGTATCTAAAGGAGTGATTGAAAAAGGCAAAGCCAGTTATTACGCTGATAAATACCATGGCCGAACTACAGCAAGTGGAGAGGTGTTTAATCAACAGGCATTGAGCGCGGCTCATCAGACGCTTGGCTTTGGCAGCAGAGTAAAGGTCACCAATATTAGTAACAATAAAAGTGTAATTGTTACCATTAATGACCGCGGCCCATTTATCCGCGGTCGTATTATCGATTTATCAAAAAAGGCGTTCTCACAAATTGCCTCTGTAAAGCAAGGTGTGATTGACGTCACCGTTGAGCAGCTCGATTAAAAACGGGTAATAAGCTCTACGTAGTCGGCTTCATTAGCCATTAATTCAGCATGACTTGCAAGCGCTCTTACTTGTCCTTGTTCTAACCAAATAACCTTATCAACACGACTTAGCATTTCTGGATCGTGAGTAATGGTCAGCATAGTTTTATCGGCCCATATTTTTTCAAGCGTAGTGAGCAATTTCTGCTTGGTATGGT
Source organism: Candidatus Kaiserbacteria bacterium (assembly GCA_002401495.1). The sequence goes on along the minus strand of NVTG01000002.1, from coordinate 4,606 downwards.
TATCTAGGCTCTCTGTTGGTTCATCAAGAACAATTAAATTACCTTCCCTTAATAGGGCTTGGGCAATGGCGATTCGACGTGACTGACCATGTGAAAGTTTTCTTCCCGCGGTGCCTAAACGGGTATTAAGGCCGGTCTTTAAGTTGTTTAGCCAAGAGCCAAGTTCAGCTTGTTCACAGGCTTCAATAAGCATTTCATCAGTCGCCTCTGGCGCTGCATAGCGAAGATTCTCACGAAGCGTACCATCAAAAATATGATGTTGCTGAGCAACAATTGTCAGCTGCTTAAAGCGTGTTGAAGCCGTCATGCTTTCTAGTTCAAAGGTACCTTGATCTGTAATGAATTTTAATGAGCCTGATTGCTTTGGCCAAAGGCCTGTGAGTAAGTTAACAAGGGTAGTTTTGCCACTGCCACTGGCACCCACTAGCGCAACCTTACTCCCCGGTGTAATCACAAAATTGATATTATTAAGAGCTTTGTTTTTCGCTCCTGCGTATTGGTAATTCACCGCAGCCAGTTCAAGACCTATTGCAGATTGGTGAGCTAAGCAGTTTTGCTGTTTACTTAGATGGCTGCTGTGCTTATCTTCAAGTGCAAACAGTCGCTTTGCAGCACTTAGGGTGAGTGGCAACTCGATAAATGCAGTGGGCAAGGTGAGCACTGTTTCAAAACTTGCTAATACAAATAACGCGAGCATCGCCAGTTCAACGTTTTTCATGGTTCCCATTGCAACCAGTGGAATTATCATAAATACACTGGCTAGCATGGTAAGCTGTATCACCAAAGTGCTTAAGCCATTGCTGTTTGCAACGGCTTTGTGGCGGTTATAGAGCTGGCTGTTGTATTGCTTACTCAGTAAGTCACAACGGGTTAATTGCGCTTCTTGTGCTTGATAACAGCAAGCTCTCTTGCACCTTTTAGAGTATCGGCAAGTTCAGACCTTAATTCTGCTGAAATTTGTGTTTCTGCATCTGCTTGTCGGTGAAGTTTACGGCTTAATATTGCTGGTAGCAGTACGCCAATAATCATCAGTGAAATAAAGCAGACTAATGCAACCTCAGCGCTATACATAGCCATAAATGCCATTACGATAGGGATGCTGATAATCGCGACGATAATGGGAAGCAGCACATTTAGGTAAAACTTATCTAGCGCATCAACATCGTTTTGTAGGCGGTTAAACAAATCGCTACTACGACTCATTGCTAAGTCAACGTTGTTTAGCTGGCTGAGGGTCCTGAACATTTTTACGCGAAATTCGCTCAGCAATAAAAAGGTGGCATTATGAGTTATCATCCGCTCACCGTAACGTGAAGCTGTGCGTACTATCGCTAAAAAGCGGATCACCCCAGCTGGAGTAAAGTAATTCATCTGCACTCCGGCAATACCAGCGGCTGCCATGGCTGCTAAAAACCAGCCCGAAATAGCGAGTAAGCCAACGTTAGCAAGTACCGTTAAGCTTGCTAAAAAAGCACCCAGTAACAGCATGCCAGCATGAGGCTTGCATAGCTTTAATAAGCGTATAAAGTTATGCATGGGCTTCACCTTGGCTCACGAGTTTAGCAAAGAGGCCTGCTTGTTCAATGAGTTGCTGATAATGACCAGATTCAACAATTTGACCTTGTTGCATTACGTAAATATTATCCGCCTGTTTTACCGTATTAAGCCTGTGAGCAATAACCAACACGAGATGGTTTTTTGCATAATCTTGAATTGCCTGATTGATTAGGCGCTCTGTTTGGCTGTCTAAGTGCGCTGTAGGCTCATCAAGCATTAGCACAGGGGCATTCTTTAAAAACGCACGGGCAAGGGCTATGCGCTGCTTTTGCCCCCCAGAGAGGCCTTCTCCTTGCTCACCTAATAAGGTATTAAATCCATCAGGTAAGGCGTTTATAAACTCTAGCGCACCTGCTCTCATTGCGGCCTCGTCGAGTTCTGTTTGACTTGCATCTGGTTTAGCTAATCTCAGATTGTCTGCAACAGTTCGATAAAATAACGTGGCTTGTTGTGGGATCCACGCAAGTTGTGCTTGCCAATCATGTAAAGCAATAGTGCTTAGTTGCTGTCCGTTAATGATAATGGCACTGCTAGCTTGATGATGAAAACCCAATAGGCAATCAAATAAGGTACTTTTACCAGAGCCACTTTCACCCACAAATGCAATTAGGCCTTTTTTAGGTAGGGTTAAGTTTATATCAGTCACCCCTTCATTTGTTTCGGGGTAGTGGTAGCTAAGCGCACTCAGTTGTATGTCTTTTAGCGGTAACTCAAGTTTAGAGGAACCTAAATGTTCATCGGCGTCGCTCTGATTAATTATGTCGACCATATCAGCAGCGGCGCTAATACCCTCGAGCTTTGCATGGTAATGAGTGCCCATTTGTCGAAGTGGTAAGTAAAACTCAGGAGCCAGTAATAGCACTACAAATCCGGTGGCAAAATCGAGCGTACCAAAAAACAGTCTAAAGCCAATGATCACTGCAACAAGTGCAACACTAATAGTGGCTAAAAACTCAAGTGCGAAAGAAGATAAAAAGGCAACTTTCAATACTCCCATGGTTGCACCACGGTAATCATCAGAAATCTGACTGATACTATTTAGCTCACGCTTGGTTGCATTAAATAGTTTTAATTGAGTAAGCCCTTGTAGGCGGTCGAAAAAGTAATTGCCGAGTACAGCAAGTTGCTGCCAACGTTCTTGGTTGAGCTGCTCAGCTTTATGGCCCACTAAAATCATAAAAAATGGGATAAGTGGGGCTGTTAAAAGAAAAATGAGCCCAGCTTTGTAATCGGTTGGAAAAATCACTACTAATATAGCCAAAGGGATCAGTGCGCTGTATGCCACGCTGGGAATGTAGTTTGCGTAGTATTGATGCAGCGCTTCAACACCATTATGTAATGTATTGAGCGTTGCGCCATGTCCTTTTTGTTCACTATAGGCCGGACCAAGTTTGGTTAACTTTTCAAGTAATGTATTGCGCATCACGTTTTTTATTTTTAATGCGGCAAGGTTACTTACTCGCTCACTAAGAGCAACAAGCACAGCGCGTAGTAAGATAAGTCCAGCAAGAGGCCATAACAAGGGGGTTACAGCTTGCAAGTCTGCTTGCTCAAACATGACTTGATGAACAGCGTTTGCAAGAAGATAACAAGAGGCAATCATTAATAGGGCATTGAGTGTACCCAGACTAATGCTTAATTTAAGAAGTCCTGAAGCGGACTGACTATACTGCTTTAAAAAAGCGCGCAGCGTTTGCTGCTGCGCGCGATTTGGTCGGGGTTTAGTTGTCATCGTTGTTTTTGAGTCTCGCGTACAGCTCTAGCTCATCATCAGCGATAGAATCTTTATGTTGGTGAAATTCGTACCACATTACGTTGATCACCCCAAGTGTACAGGCTAATAGAACACCTAATATCCAGGCAAAATACCACATATTTAAATCTCCTTAATAGCTACCGTGGGTGTTGTTTTCAATTTCATTGATGGTTACTTTGCGCCACATTTTCACATAACACCATGTCGTGTAAATAAGAATAAGTGGTACAAAAATAACGGCAGCGAAAAACATCACGTTTAATGTCATATGGCTCGAAACTGCATCCCACATAGTTAGACTAATATTTGGGTTATTGCTCGAAGGCATAACGAACGGGAACATTGACATACCCGCAGTCAATATCACACCTGCTAGCATTAAGCTTGAAGCGATAAGTGCCATCGCTGGTTTTTGTAATTTAGATAACACAATTGCCAGTGCAGCCATGATAAAAGCAAGAGCAGGGAACAGCATTGTTAATGGCATTTTTGTATAGTTATCAAGCCATGCACCAGGTGCCTGAGTTACTGTTTTAGCCAATGGATTTGCAAAGCCTTGTGTATCGCCCATGCTAACGATTTTATAACCGTCAATTTGAGATACCCACACACCTGCTAAGGCAAATAATACAATAAACGCCATAAGTGCATATTGGCCATATTGTGCTGAACGTTTTGCTACTTCTGCATCAGTTCGAAGTTGCAACCACATACCCGCATGACCAACTAGCATAAGTACACTAACGAGACCAACGACGATGGCAAACGGGTTCAATAACGCAAAGAATGAACCTTGGTAGCTAACACGTAGTAGATCATCGATATGATAAGGCACACCTTGTAATAGGTTACCAAAGGCAACCCCAAATACGAGTGCTGGAATAAAGCTACCTGCAAACAGGCCCCAATCCCAGTTATTACGCCAGCGTGGTGAATCTATTTTTGAGCGGTAATCAAAACCAAGCGGTCTGAAAAATAGCGCAAATAACACCAGCATCATTGCAAAGTAAAAGCCAGAGAATGCGGCTGCATACACCATAGGCCAAGCAGCAAAGAGGGCACCACCTGCGGTGATGAACCATACTTGGTTTCCATCCCAGTGAGCGCCAATGGTGTTAATTACTGTACGGCGTTCAACATCAGTTTTACCAACCAGACGAAGCAAAATTGCCACGCCCATATCCATACCATCGGTCACTGCAAAGCCAATCAGTAATACACCAATTAACAGCCACCAAATTAGTTTTAGTGTTTCGTAATCAAAAATCATGACCGAGCTCCTTCGCTTACAAG
>NVTG01000001.1 GCA_002401495.1 Candidatus Kaiserbacteria bacterium | reverse complement strand
ATGAACCCGAAAAATCCCACACATCGCAAGGCGGCGGCGAAAATGTCGATCGTCGTTGAAAATGCCCTGTCGGCGGCGCACGCCCAATCGCGCTTTGTCGATAGCATCGGCACGTCGAGATTTGCCGGCAAATATGCCGACTTTATCATGCGGGCCAGTGGCCTGTCGCCGCACACGCAAGCCGGCCGGTCGGCCTTTGGCATGACTGTCTACGGGGAATTGGCCGATAATGCGCAAAAGTCGTTTAAAGACATGGATCAAGATTTCGCGCGGATGCTGACCCGCTACGGCATCGATGCGGATGGCTGGGATATTTTACGATCGGCCGATCTGATGGATCACGCGGGCCACCAATATATGACGCCGGCTGATGTGGCCGGGATTAATCACCCGCGGGCCGTTGAGTTGGCCACTAAATTAAAACAGGCGGTTTTCAGTGAAATGAATTTTGCCGTGCCGACCGGCACCGCCCGCGTTGAGGGTTTGTTATCCTTTGGCACCGACAAGGGCACATTGGTCGGCGAATTAACCCGCACTTTTATGATGTATAAACGTTTTCCGGTGCTGGTCATGCAATCGCATTTAACCAGGTCTTTATTTAGCCCGGAAGGATCCTGGGTTTCAAAAGACGGCAAGTTTAACCGCGGGGTTTATATCGCCAAGCTGACGATTTACACCTCCGTCATGGGCGCTTTGGCGGTCCAGCTGTCGGATATTTCCAATGGCAAGGATCCGCGCGATATGACCGACCCGAAATTTTGGGGCGCGGCCGTCTTGAAGGGCGGCGCCATGGGTTTCTTTGGTGATTTTATGTATTCCGGCCTCTATGGCCAAAACCGTTATGGCCAATCGATGCTGGGATCGATGGCCGGGCCGGGTGCCTCCTTTGTCGGCGACACGTTGAAATTGACATTGGGCCAGCTGGGGGCTGCATCGATCGGCGAGGATGCCAATTTTGGCCGCGCCGCGACCGATTATTTTGAACGCTACCTGATGCCAGGTACTTCGCTTTGGTATTCCAAACTAGCCCAGGACCGATTGATTGCCGACCAGCTGAAAAAAGCCGCAGATCCCAAATATAACAAACGCATTCGCATGATTGAAAATCGCGCTTTGAAAGAGCGTGGCCAGAAATATTGGTGGAAGGCCGGCGATGTTGCGCCGGAGCGCACGCCAGATCTTAAAAAAGCCGGAGGTTCCTAAATGACCGTTAACACTGAAAATTATCTATCGCGGGTCGTTACCGACAGCGTGCAAACGAGTTTTACCTATGGGTTTTTAATTACCGCCCAGGAAGATTTGGTCTTGCTGCACACCCCGACCGGGGCGACCAGCGATATTATTCTGGATCCGCTGACTTATAACGCCGACACGCTGGATGCTGAATTGGGCGGTATTTGTACCATCGATAGCCCGCCCGATACCGGCACAATGGTGCTGGTATCGGTCTTTGCTTTGCGCCAGACAATCGCCTTTGGCGCCCTGACCACCCAGGATTGGCCAGCGATCGGCCGGGCCATGGATTTATTGACCCGGATTAGTCAGCAATTGGGCCGGGATATCAATCGATCGATGTTGGTGCCCCTATCGGTTGAAAACTTTAGGCCGGAATTGTCAGTACCCCAACCTGATACGGTTTTGGCCTATGCCCCCGACGGTTTGGGGATCGTCAATGGTCCGTCGATCGCCGAAATTGCAACCGCCCAAACCCACGCCGCAAATGCCGCCACTTCAAAAACCAATGCCGGAATAAGTGAAGGCAATGCGAATGCCAGCGAACAAAATGCTTTGGCAAGTGAGCAAGCGGCAATCGATGCTGTTGAAAGTGTTATCTGGCAAGTTGAAATGGTATCCTTCATCGACAGCCCGATTGCTGCGCTTCCGGGTTATCAATATGTTTGCGATACTTCGGGTGGTGAAATTGCAATTCTATACCCGGCGATATCTGTTGTTGGCGAGCCAGCTAGAATATCAGTTCGCAAATATACAGGTGATGCAAATAACGTTGTGATTTACGGCAACGGCACCGACACCTTAGAGGGTGCCGCATCTTATACTATATCTACAAAATCAGCCGTATCATGCAGTTCTGACGCTGACCCATCCCCTAAAAATTGGTCAGTGGTTAATATGGGCGGTCGATTGGCCAATCCAGTTGACGACATTTTTGTGGATGGTGTTGGCTTTCAGGCGGGCGTTGATAACTCAGTAACGGCTTCCAGAAACCTTGATACTGTCGCTTCCCTATGGGTCTATTTCGACGGGGTGAAGCAGGCCAACGATACAATAACCGTTTCCGGCACGACCATTACCTTTGATGCGACGATACCTGGCACCATTGCCAAGATCGACGTTAAATATTTTGAGACAGTGGAAATCGGCAAACCCAGCGATAATAGTGTGACCATTTCGACGATTGCACCGAATACCTTGCCTTATGATATTCCCTTTAATGCGGGCATTGATGTTGAGGGGGCGGCAGAAGATATAGCCGTTCAGCAATACGGGTATCTATTGATTGCCCGCGATATGACGATTTCAAATATCCTAGCCAACCTGCAAGTTGGCCCCACCGGGGCTGGGCTTACTTTCGATATCAAAGTGGACGGGGTTAGTATTTACTCGGTCATTCCTTCTTTTGCAGACGGGGGCGTAGTTTACACCCCCGGCACAATTTCAGACGCCGCAATCACAGTGGGTTCGATTCTGACATTCCACATTTTGACAGTTGGTTTAACCACGCCGGGGCAACAGCTTGCCGTGACGATTGAAGGGACGCTCGACTAATGTTAATCACAAGTCCCAGTATTATTGGAAATGCTAAGGTAACCCGGCCTATATTCTACTACAAGGACGGTGAGGAAAACCCCGACATTGGTAATTGGACAACGACCCATGCGCAACATGGCGGTTTTGCCCCATACGCTACAACAAGTGGGTCTATGAATGCTGACCATATCGCTATACGCGCCACAGGGGACGCGGCCACAGGGGGTTTCTCGTCTAGGTACGCTCGACACACTCAAGCCGTTCTATTACCTGATGATCACGACACTATCGAGTTGAGCTACTATTGTAGTCACGCCGGGAATGGGTCTCTCTACTGTGGTGTTGGTACATCATACTCAGGGACTCAGTATGCTTCTTCTGGTCTCTCCAAAGTTATAGGTGCTGGTACTAAAGTAATGACCAATCCTGCTATGGCAGGGCAAAATGTATATATGTTCGCAAGGGCATACGCGGGGCAGTACGGAAACGCAGGCCTGCATGTGTACTCCTTTAAATCTTATAGAGCCTAATGCGATATTTTAATCGTACTAAAGAACAGGATTAGTAACTATGACAACACCCAACGGAGCGACTAGCTAATGGCAACAAGAGTTTCCCTTGCTCTCTTAGACCAAGAGGTTATCAATTATATTGATAATTCTGGGGGCGTGGCTGCCGCATTTTCTACATTGAGTGGGGCGGTCACAGATAACACGGCCCTTGTTGCTTTCTTTGCTGATTATGAACTATCGACGGCTTTGGCAGGCCTTGCGAGAAGTGGGGAATGGTCCGACGTTCAGAACAAGCCAACGGCTTTATCAGCCTTTACTAACGATAGCGGATTTATCACCTCGGCGCCTATTGCCACGGTTAACAGCCAGACCGGGGCGGTTGTTCTGACTACAGACGACATCAATGAAGGCTCGACCAATAAATATAATGATCCGGCTTATGCCAATCTGACAGGCAAGCCAAGACAACCAACAGCGGCCGAGTTGACCACGGGCAACGATACCGAGGCTAGGCTCTGGTCGATTGCCGATATTGTCTCATGGGCTAACCAACATGGCGCCGACGAGCATGGGATCGCCTTTTCTGCGGTAACGGGCGACCCAACAGACAATACGAACCTGGCAAATGCTTTGGCGGCTAAATTATCTTCATCTGCCTATCATTCTTTCTCGAACGAGGTGACACTGGATGCGATTAGTGCGGCCTTTACTTCGACTTTGAAAACAAAGCTTGATGGAATAGCGCCGGCGGCCACTGTTGACCAGAGCGACGGCGCAATCAAGACGGCCTACGAGAATAACGCCAACACCAATGTTTTCAGTGATGCACTGAAAGACAAATTGAATGCCATAGAGGCGGGCGCCAAGGCCGACTTGATAGGCTCTGAAATTGTCACGCTCTATGAAGGTGAGGCTAATCGTAATCCTTTCACCGATGCGCTTAATTTAAAGCTGAACGGTATTGCGGCAAATGCCCAAGTCCACATCGCGCCAACTCAGGCTGAAATTGAAGCGGTGCTAACGGGTGAAATTGACAGCCATACGCACGCCAGTGACGGCGGTGGGTCAATTGTGGCGTCCTATACCGCAGCAACAGGCAATACCTTTGCCGCTGGTGAGATTGGCTATGTGACGAGTACGGGGGTCATTAAGGCGGATGCGTCGGCAGAAAGCACAGCGTCAAGGCGGCTGGTTATGGCAAATGAAGCCGTCGCCGCAAGCGCGTCTGGTGAGTTCTTACACGCTGGGGAATTCGTCACCACAGGATTAACAGAAGGTATTATTTATCTGTCTGCAACTGCCGGGGCGTTTACGTCCACCAAGCCATCAACCACCGGGGAAATTGTTAGAATTGTCGGTTACGCTGAAAGCGCCACATCATTTTATTTTGACCCTGACAAGTCATATATTGAGGTGGCGTAATGGCGATAGCAATAATAGGGGGGGTAGCTCTTAATGAGACTGTTGACGGCACAACGGTAACATTAACAAATTTCACTATTTCCGCCGCTGTTGGTAATTACTTAGTAGTGGCTGTTAGTACGGAATGTGCCGCAGCCAATACGGGGCCGTGTACTGGTGTCACTTATGGCGGTGTCGCCTTAACAGAGCTTGCAAATGAGGTGTGTTATGATTCTTCATTTGGGGCTGCCGCATCTTGGTGGATATTAGCTAACCCCACGACGGGAAGTGCTAACGTTGTGGCTACTTACCAGAACACCCAAACTGAACAGCATATATACGCAATGGAAATTACGGGTGCGCCTGCCGGGGGCGCAACTGCTTCTTTAACATCTACATTAAATGATCCTAATTCTACAGCAGGCCAAATTACCCATCTTACAGACATTGCAACTGACGGCACTTTAATTCTTTTGTGTGTAGCCGATGGTAGTAAATTTAGCCGCCCATACGAGTCATACGAAACTAATCAAACTGAATTGTATTGGTCTGGTGGTGCTTCCCACACTATGGCGATTACATACCAAACGCTGAATGTAGGGGACACCCAACCCACATCGTTTGAAACAGACAATTATAGGTATGCGTCCGCTGTAATTGGTTTTGAACCCGCAGGCGGTGCCCCGGCCGGTTGGGGTAATAAAATTATCGGGCAATCCACAGGAAATATTAACGGCATAGACCGGGCGGGTATCGCCAAGGTAAACGGGGTTTAAAGGAATGGCTATCGACATGATTGGCACAATAACGGGGGGCAGCTAATGGAACCTGTTCCAACTTATATCTGGTGGATATCGGTCATTGAGATTCCGGCGATCCTGCTGCTTTTTGCCTTTATCTGGAAAAGTGGCCAGGCGCAAACGGCGGCGCTGACCGTGGCCATTACCAGCCTTAACGAACATATCGATACCAGAGCCGGCGCCGATAGCGTCGATAAGCTTTGGATGGAACATAACAGCCTGTCCAAGCAGTTGGCCGGTTACATGCTGGAGGCGGAAAAACGCTATGCCAAGCATGATGAAGTCAAGGATATGACCCGCGAATTAAAACGCATGTTGGAGCGGATCCAAACCCGCCTGGATGATATGCCGTCAAAACCCGGCCGCAAAAGGAGCGCTGCATAATGTTAATTACCCCCAATTTGGTTTTATCTCACAACTTCCCCCTGCGCGATGCGATGCGATCCTCGACCGCCGATCGCTTTGGTATCGATAACACGCCGCCGGCAATCCTGATTCCGGCGTTGCGCTATACGGCCGAGAATATCGCCCAGCCCTGCCGCGACTATTGGGCCCTGCCGATTACCCCCAACAGCTGGTTTCGCTGCGAGCAGCTGGAAAAGCAGATTTGTTGGGCCGGACGCCTCGACAGTAGCTTTGGCCGTTGGTGCAAAAAGCGCCAATTATCTGTGAATGAAAAAAACTGGAAGAAATATTTTGCCAAGAAACAGCACCCAAAAGGCAATGCATTAGATTTTGAAATCCCCGGCATATCAAATTTGAGCCTAGCCAGATGGATTGATCGTCATCTTGATTATGATCAGTTGATTTTGGAATTTCACGACCCGGCGGATCCGCGGTCGGGCTGGGTTCATTGTTCAACCAACCCCGACGGTAACCGCCGCCAGGCTTTTCGCATAATGAAAGGCGGCCGTATTCGCCAGGGGATCGATGATTAAGGATAAATAAGATGGCTAAAAGTAAATATTTAAAAGTGGCTTTAGTGGCCGGCCTGGGCCTGCTGGGTGCGTGCAGTTTTTTGGGCGACAAGGCCGACGATCATTTGGGGGTTGTCTGTAATGACGACGCCAGGATCTTTCGCGCCGACCAGCTTAACACCATGCTGGCTACGCATTTCGGTGAGGATCGCATTTTAAGATTGGCCGAAGATGTGGAGTTAATGCAGGCGTCGGCCGATGCCGGCACTGATCTGAATGCGGCCGGCGATGCCTACCGGGCTGACTTCATTAAGTTTGCCATCGTCTTGCTGGCCGAACAGGGCATCAAGGTGGCGCTTAGTGATTATGACGAGGCGGTCGATCGATTGAAGGATCTGCCGGAACTGATCAGCGATATTAACCGGATTGAGGCCAAGGTGGCGATCCAATGTAGTGGAGTCACTTGATGGAGATCTATTGGTCGGGGGGGGCGCAACATCGCCCCCCTGCCCTGGATTTACATGTGGCGGCCGATTTGTCGGACAAGGCCTATGGCGGATTTGAAGAAGATGATAACGCCGTTAGTTTTGAAGACATGGGCTATCACCAGGTCGAACTGTTTGGCTGGGGTGAAGCCGGCGCCCAGGCTTTCATTGCGGTCGGTGACCATCATGCGGTACTGGCTTTTCGCGGCACTCAAGTGGATAAAATCGAAGATATTATCACCGACTTGCGCGCCAATCTGGTGTCTTTTGGTCCGGCGGGCAGGGTTCATCATGGCTTTTCGCTAGCTTTAGAGAGCCTGTGGAGCGATATCGTCCGATTTATAGGATCCCTTTTGCCCCAAAAATTTCCCATCCACGTCACTGGCCATTCTATGGGCGCCGCCATGGGTATTCTGGCGGCGGCAAGGCTCAAACAAATTGATCGGCCGCCGGCCAGTGTGGTGACCATCGGCTGCCCGCGCGTCGGGACGGCGGATCTGGTGCGCTATCTGCGCGACGTGCCAATCTACCGGGTCGTGCGCTGTGCTGATGTAGTGGCCAGGCGTCCGGAACTGCTTTGTCTGGCCGGCTACCGGCATGTGGGGGATCTGCGTTATATCGATCGTTTTGATGAAGTGCGCCGGGCCCCATCGATGTTCGACCGGATTTATGATCGGGTGATGGCGCGGATAAAAACGTTAAGCCCGGTGCTGCTGGGCAATGATCACCATTCACGCCAGGACTATGCGCGCATATTACTGGATTGCTGGATGAAGGCATAAAGCTGAACTCCCTGTTGTTCAGGTTAGCCTGGGCCGGTGCAGAAATGCGCCGGCTCTTTTTTTATCAAATCGAAATCCGGGCGGCCAAATCAATAACACGCCGCCCGGCATTATCCGCGGGTTGCGGCTAATCTCTGTTTTGTCAGCTGTCTTATTGCATCGTCCCAATTCCGATAAGGGCCATTTTCCTTGGCCACTTTGGTGAGGGCTTGAGTGTGTGATAGCCCTGTTGTCTTTTTAAGTTTTTTTGCTTCACTTTTAAGGCGCTTAGCTGATATGCCGGTTGGAAAAATAAGATTGTTGGTGTTTAGTTCAGTCATGGCGGTTGTCCTTCTTAGTCACAGGTACCTTCGTGCCAAATCACATCCTGGTCATTCACGCCCATCCAGGGATGATCGTTGATCGCTGCCCGTAGAATTGTGGGCTGNACATTGAAGGTAAGGGCGGCTTCGTTGATGGTGGTGGCGCGGCCTTGTAGGATTGACCAAACTTGAACGGCGCCAGAAATCACCTCGGGGTCGTCCGGGTCTAGTAGTGTGAAATCATCACTCATGCGTTTTCCTTGGCCGGCTTCTTGGGCATATGGCTAAACTCTATTTTAATTTTCTTCACATAGGGATGCCCTTTGGTGTGAGGAAAGCAATAGGCGCTATCGAGGGCGCGGCAACATTTGTTTGGGCAACCAGGCACCGGGCAATCGGGCCAGCTATCAAAATCGAAATCATCAGTGTCACTCATAGCGTGGGGTCTTTGGTGTTAGAAATATGTTCGTGCCAGTGGGCCAGTAAAGCGGCACTTGAAACCGTATGATGCAGGGCTTTGTCCCTGTCCCCGGCTTTGAAAGCGGCAAGCGCTTTGCCGGATAAATAGCCGACATTCCAAAACCAGTCTTCGGGGTTCTTGCTGGCGCCGTGTTCAGCGCCCCAGCGGTCCCGTTGGTGGGCTGCTTCATTGACCACAGCAGCTATGAAATCTTTGATCAAGGGGCGGTTAACGATCCCTAGTAACCGCTTATGTGCGGCCAGCAAATCTGCATGTGATAAACTGTCGATATCAGTAGGTGAGGTCATGGCGCGGGGTCCATTTCTTTTAGTATTCTTCGAAGCTTTAAGGCGCTCTCAAATGTTAGGTTGTGAGGATGGAAAGCCATAGACAGAAACCAAAGGCCGTTTTGATTTTGGTTCCACCCTTCGCCGCGTAATTCCTGTGTAGTTTTCCTGACCCATTCAGCATTACAGGGACAACCGGGCTGACCTTCGCAATCCACTTCGGGGCAATATATTTTCTTCGGATCACGTTTATCAGTAGGTGAGGTCATGGGTGAGCCTGTGGGTCCATATGGATGGCCAGCTGGCGCAACAGGCGGTGTTTTTGCAGGAACATCGGCTTGCGCAGGATGCGCGCCACATAGACAACCAGGTGTTTATATTTCGCCGGCACATTGACTTCCACTTTGACCAGCCCGGCGGCCCGGTCGCGGATCCGTTTGGCGCGCCCGCGTTCGGTCGCGGTCATGGGCGTCATAGGGGCGTCACAATGGGCGGGTTTTTGGCTTGGCGGATGGCCAGGGCCGCGGCTTCATTGGCGCCGTCCAGCTGTTCTTTTAAAATGGCATTTTCTGCCGTGAGGGTACGACAGAGTTTCAGCAATTGCTCGTTCAATTCCGGGCCGCTTAAACGGTGGCCAGGTCGTATCGTGGTGATTAGTGATTGGGTCATAATAGTCTCCCGTTAACCTGTTTTGGCATAACCTTCCCTCGCTAACCTGGTGATTTCCATCAGGTCCATATTGGTGATGATATCGATTTGGCCATAGGGTATTTCGCCATGCCGGTGTCGCACTTCATGGCTTAAGCGCAGAATGCCGCGCAGATCCTCGACCGCCAGGGTGATGGTTCCAGGCGCACTCATGCAGTCACGCCTTCTTTGGTCAAATCTTTGGCCATGGCTTTGGCCAGTTCGAACACGCCCTTGCGCACGGCCGGGTCTTGGATGCGATAATAGGCGCGGACTAATTCCAGTGTTTCGCGGCTGGCCAGCGGATCATTTTCAAATTCGACGGCGGGCAGGTCACTCGTGCCGGCGCGCAGGCGGGGCGATTGCTCGGCCACCTCGGGGCACATGTCGTCGAAGAAATATTGCACGGTGACGCCCAGCACGGCGGCTATGTCAAACAGCCGGCTGGATCCCATGCGGTTGGTGCCGCGTTCGTATTTTTGGATTTGCTGGAAGGTCAGCCCGATGGCCTCGCCCAATTTCTCCTGGCTCAAGCCCATTAGGGTGCGCCTGGCGCGCACCCGTTTGCCGACATGGATATCGACCGGGTTGGGAATGCCGGGACGGCCCGCGGGAATATAGGAAGTATCTGATTTTGCCATGAGGGTTTCTTTCTTTAGTTTAAATCGTCCGGATGGACGTAATGGGTTGTGCAGGGGCCGTCGTGTTTGGCCGACCAAATATGCCAGGTGTAATTATGCCGCCCGCCGTTGGTGGTGCCTTCGATCCAGACCGGGCGTTTTAATAATTCGATCTTGGCCATGTGGTGCTTGTTGTCGCCGAAGATGGCACGCCGGTTGGCAGCGCTGTCGAAGTCTTTACGCAAGAGGGCGGCGACAAAGCCTGTTGGCTGGTATTTGCGCGCCATCATCAAGTCGAGCGCGTGTTTAATACAGGCGTGGGCCAACTCGCCCCCTGCCCTGCCCGGTTCGGTAAAGGGGAAATTGCTGGCGATGATATTAACATCGACGCGCGGGCCTGCTTTCAAAAAATCCTCGGTCGCGTAATGAAAGGCATAGCCGTGATCTTTAATGTCGGTCGAGCGGACGTTATAGCCGGCTTCCATATAGACCTCTGACATATGGCCCATGCCGCAGGCGGGCTCCCACAATACTTTTTTGGGCTTGGGTTTTGGCAGGAAAGGCAGCACGGCCCAGGTCGCCCATGTATCGATGGTGAAATAGGCATCATTGGGGATGCGGGTAAAGCCCGATTTAAAGTCAGGGCCTTTGGTGATTTCCTCGCTATCGCTTTGGGCGTCCAGGTTCATTGGGCTTCATCCATGATCGGTAATTTACTAATGCTGACCCAATTTGAGTTCTCACCCTGTATTTTATCTTGTTTGGTGGC